>CAYORP010000227.1:0-3358 GCA_964406415.1 uncultured bacterium | reverse complement strand
GGTGAGTTCTCCGAGAGTCCGATTTCACCGTAGTTCTTATCTGCACTGAAGCCCAAGGCTCTGCCTGTTTCCGAGCACCGAAACCGCTTTCTTTTCTCTATTTGCCCTTATGTTGGAATTTAGGTTACGGGCAATAATTGTATTTCAAGAAATTTCCCAAAAATGATATAATGCACGGAAAAGACATATGTTTTGAATACGGGAGGATGAATGGAAGAAAACAAAGAATTGGTAGAAAATCCGGATTATCCTGTGAATCTTTCGGACAGCAATTTCAGTGATGCGGTAAAAAAATACAAGGTTCTTGTTGTGGACTTCTGGGCACCGTGGTGTATGCCCTGCAGGATAGTTGAACCGTCGGTAGAAAATCTTGCGAAAAAATATCAGGGTAAGGTGGTTTTTGGAAGGATGAACGTTGATGAAAGCCCTAATACGCCATCAATGTTTAGTATTATGTCTATCCCCACACTTCTTATATTTAAAGATAGTATAATGGCAGATTCTATTATAGGTGCCGTTCCTGAAAAAATCCTTGAAGACAGGATACTGAGAAGTCTGGAGGTATAACTGAAAGGAGGGCCGATAAATGAAGAATATTCTGCAGATAAATTACTGGACGGTAGGCGGTTTTGATGGTAAAAAACCCGTTGAACAGGCACTGAAAGAAGTAAAAGAAATGGGTCTGGACGGTATTGAACTGACCTTTGGAGCAGGAGAATTCGCCCCCGGTATAACACGGAAAAGATGCAAAGAAATCCGCAGTTTTGCTGCTGAACTTGGACTGAAGATAGCAACCTGTGCCAGTGGAACCTACTGGGACATTTCTCTCTCTGCAACATCCTCTTCGATGAGAAAAAAAGCAATCAGGTTTACAGAGGATTACCTTCGGGCTGCAGGTTGGGTGGGAGCAAAAGCATGTCTTATTATCCCGGGTGCGGTTTTTGTCGCATGGGACGACAAAAAGCCCGTCGTTCCCTATGCGAAGGTATGGGAACTGTCTACGGCATCAATCAAGTCGCTTATCCCATCTGCTGCAAAAGCCGGTGTCATTATGGCGATGGAGAATGTCTGGAACGGTTTTCTTGCCGACCCTGTTGCAATGAAGACATTTATTGACCAGTTTAAGAGTAGATATGTCGGTTCATATTTTGATATTGGGAACTGTATTCTCAACGGTTTTTCTGAACACTGGATTGAGATACTCGGCAAACGAATAGCCGCAGTGCACGTAAAGAATTTCAAAAGGAATGATTGTGCCGGTGGTTTACACGGTTTCGGAGATGACCTGCTGGAAGGAGATGTGAACTATAATGCGGTTATCAGAGAACTGAAGAAAACAGGATATAAAGGTCCGCTGACTGCAGAGATGATACCCTTTTCTCGCGGGGAGAATCTTGTACTGCCGGATATGAAACTTGCTCGTGACACAGCCAGAAAGATGCTGTCCATCTTCAGAGAGAAATAGATAGGGGGATTGTAACAATGAAGAACAGTGAAGAATTTAAACGCAGGAACGGTTATTCACATATGGTACTTGATTATTATGTGGAAAGGGTAAAGGAACGCAGAGAGGAAAGGAATAGGAGACTTGGAGAGATAAAAAACAGGAAGCAGGCAGAGCATTACAGGGAATACGTCCGCGGCGCAATCAGGAAAGCATTCTCTCCTTTGCCTGACAGGACCCCTTTGAACCCCTTGGTTACCGGAGTCATGGAGCGCCCGGGATACCGCATGGAAAAGGTTATATTTGAGAGCAGACCAAACTGTTTCGTTACAGGCAACCTGTACATCCCTGAAAAGATTGATAAGCCCTGTCCCGGAGTACTTGGTACCTGCGGACACTCCGGGAATGGCAAGGCAGAGTTGCGTTATCAGGAGTTCTGCCAGCGGCTGGTTAAGGCAGGTTTTGTTGTTTTCATATACGACCCGATTAACCAGGGGGAGCGTGACCAGTATTTTCTCTTTGACAAAGAACTTGCTGTTCAGAAGGGCTGTTGCTGGGCTCATAATATGATGGGTAAACAGATGCAACTTATAGGTGAATGGTTTGGCATCTGGAGGTTGTGGGATGGTATCAGGGCACTGGATTATCTGCTCAGCCGTTCTGAGGTAGATAAAAGCAGGGTGGGGCTGACAGGTAACTCAGGAGGCGGAACAATGACAACGTGGCTTCGCAGTATGGACGACCGTTTTACGATGTCGGCGCCGAGTTGTTTCGTTACCACATTTCTGGCAAATCTGGAAAACGAACTTCCTGCAGATGCAGAACAGTGTCCACCAAGAGTTATAAAAGAAGGACTTGAACATGCTGATTTTTTGATTGCAGCCGCTCCGAAACCTGTGATTCTGCTTGGACAACAATATGACTTCTTTGACAGACGCGGGTTGAGAGAGGCATATAAAGATATAAAAAGATTTTATGGCTTTTTTTCTGCAGAGAGAAATGTAGAACTTTTTATAGGTGACAAGATACATGGATACTATCCAGAGAATCAGGAGAATATGGTGCGGTTTTTCTGTAAACATGCAGGTATAGAACAGTCGAAGTCAAGGTTTGTTTTTAAAGGGGAAAAAGACCAGAATTTGTGGGCGACAAAAAAGGGAAATGTAGTGGCAGAGGGTTCTGTACCTGTCTATGAAATGATATCGGAAAAAGCGGCAAATCTCGCCAGAATGAGGAGGAAAAGAAGATTATCAGATATTGAACTTAAACAAAGACTGAAAAAGATTTTGAATATCCCCGCAGTATTAAAAGTGCCACACTACAGGGTTCTAAGTTGTGAAAAATCTGGCGATATCCTTATAAACCGGTATGCAGTGGAAACTGAGCGGAATATAAGAGCAATTGTAAGAAAAAAATTAGAGGGGAAAGAGCATATACCTACCCTTGATGTTGAAAAAAGAGTGAGTGTATATCTTCCTGATGCGAGTGCTGAAGAAGAGATGTCTTCTGACGGTTTTGCAGCAGAACTTATGAAAAAGTATCCCCTTTATGCAATTGACGTCAGAGGAACCGGGGAGTCCAGACCTGATGAGAAAGGTAGTTTTTTTAATTCCTATGGTATGGACTATATGATGCACAGTTATGGGCTTATGCTCGGTGAAAACTATCTTGGACGCAGGGTATTTGATGTTCTGCAGGTTCTTAAACTCCTGAAGTCTGAAGGTGCAGAAGAGATTTATCTTTACGGCAGAAGGCAGGGTGCCATACTGGCTCTCTTTACAGCAGTTCTTGATGATGGTATAAAAAAAGTTTTTCTCAAAGAACTCCCGGAGTCTTTTCTTTCGCTCACTCAGATGCCGGTTGTGGACCTGCCTGCAGCATCTTTCCCCTTCGGCATCCTGAAAGAGTTTGATA
>CAYORP010000226.1:0-3100 GCA_964406415.1 uncultured bacterium | reverse complement strand
GCGTGCAATTCGGGGAGATAGAACTGTCGTCAAATGCCTTTTCAATGGAACGCAGAAGCGCCTTACCCATATAGTACCTGTCCTCATTAACCCTGTCAGGTCTGCTGCTGGTCTTAAAAGCCATCCTGTATGTTGCTTTTGCCATGGAGTTTATCAGGGCTTTTCTCGTAACGGGATTCCTCAAACTTGCGTTCAGTAATCCCTGGATTATTTTCTGGGAAGCCCCTTTCTCCATAATGTTTAAGATTTTTCTTTCAGTCATACGGCCCCTCCCCAAACCTCCCTTCCCCCCTTATGAAAAGGGGTGCGGGGGAGATTTCTAATATTACCTCCAGAACTCTCTTTTATAAATCCACCTCCGAGCATAACATCCCCTTTATAGAATACAACTGCCTGCCCCGGGGTTATTGCCCACTGGGGTTCTTCAAATCTTACCCTCAGTTTTCCCCTTTCATCTGCAGACTCAACAACTGCTGGAGCGGCGGTGTGTTTATAACGTATCTTTGCATCAACCTCTACCGGGGCGTCTATCTTTTCTGCCCCTATCAGGTTTACATCATCAGCAATAAGGTCTCTGCTGTAAACGTCCTTTTTTTCCCCCACAACCACGCTGTTTTCCGCCGGGTTTATACCAATAACGTAGAGAGGGCGTTTTGCCGCTATTCCCAGTCCCTTTCTCTGTCCTATCGTATACCTGAAAATCCCTTTGTGTCTGCCCAGAACGTTGCCGCTATTATCCACAACAGGCCCTTCTTCCATCCTGTCTTCAAAGAGTAGAGACCTGTCTCCGTTGATAAAATCCTGACTCTCCTCTTTTGCCGATACCGGAAGTTTCTCTTTTTTTGCAACCTCACGGACCTCCTCTTTCTTATATTCTCCCAGAGGGAATAACGTCTGTGAGAGTTGCTTTTGCGTGAGCAAAAAAAGAAAATAACTCTGGTCTTTATCCCTGTCGGCGGCTTTTTTGATTACGTATCTGTTGACAGTGCTGTCATAATCCACCCTTGCATAGTGACCTGTGGCAAAAAAGTCAAAGGGTGTTTTAAACTCACCCCGTGCCTTTTCCAGCAAGATACCAAACTTAAGAAACCTGTTGCATACCACACAGGGGTTGGGAGTACGTCCTCTGAGGTACTCTCTTTTAAAGTAATTCAGAACTATGTCATTATATTCTTCTGTCATTTCAATAATGTGCAGTCTTATATCCAGAATACCTGCTACCTTTTTAACATCTTCAATCTCTTTACCCTCAGAACCGCAACAGGCAAGGTTTAAAAGCGACTTTACTGGCTTTTTCCTCCCTCCGAGA
Organism: uncultured bacterium; assembly: GCA_964406415.1. GTDB lineage: Bacteria > Ratteibacteria > UBA8468 > B48-G9 > JAFGKM01 > JAFGKM01. The sequence goes on along the minus strand of CAYORP010000226.1, from coordinate 1,791 downwards.
TTCATAAAAACTCCGCTTACTTCATATCCCTGTTCCTTGAGTAGCACCACTGCCACGGAAGAATCCACTCCGCCGCTCATACCCACCAGTACCTTTTTTCTCATATCCTGTTGTTATTCTACCGCCACAACCTCGGTAACCTCGGGGACTTTTTCTTTAAGGATGGCCTCTATACGCATCTTCAGTGTAAAGGTTGAAAAAGGACAACCCTTGCATGCGCCATGCAGTCGTATGCTGACCTTCCCGTTCTCATCAACATCCACCAGTTCGCAGTCCCCGCCTTCCATCTGCAGAAACTTCCTTACCTCTTCCAGCGCCTTCTCAACCTTTTCTTTCAGTTCCATTGTCCTTGTTCTCCCCCCCCATTCCATGCCGGGGATGGAATGGGTTATACGTACCCTATCATCCTCTCAAGAGAGAGACGCGCCTTCTGCATTACTTCTTCTTTCAGTTTAATCTCATACCTTTCTCTCTCCAGTGCGTCTCTCAGTCCCTGAAGGGTGATTTTTTTCATGTCACGGCAGACCTTCGGAGAACCGAGAGAATAGAATTCCTTATCAGGATTTTCTTTTTTCAGCCGGTAGATTATCCCTTCTTCCGTACCGATTATTATTATTTTTGATTTTGTTTCTTTTGCCCTTTTCAGCATCCCAGAGGTTGAATAGATTCCGTCTGCCTCATCCTGAACCTCCGGGCTGCATTCAGGGTGAACCAGAACCTCGGCACCGGGGTAAGTGATACGTGCATTTTTTACCTCTTCTGCGGTAAAGTATCTATGCACATAACAGTAGCCGTCCCAGCAGACTATCTCCTTTTCAGGCACCCTCTTTTTTACGTAATAGCACAGGTTTTTATCCGGGAGAAATATTATCTTTCTGGCAGGAACATTTCTCACCACCTTATCCGCATTGGCTGAGGTGCAGCATACGTCTGTTATCGCCTTTATCTCCGCAGAGGTGTTGACGTAAGAGACTATCCATGCATCCGGATGTTTTGCTTTCAATTTCAGGACTTCTCCGGGTTCAGCCATGTCTGCCAGAGGACAACCGGCATCAGTTTCAGGAAGAAGTACCTTTTTCTCCGGAGACAAAATCTTCGCCGTTTCCGCCATAAACCTGACTCCGCAGAAAACGATTGTTCTGCAGTCAAGTTCCGATGACTTCTTTGACAGTTCAAGGGAGTCTCCGAGAAAATCAGCCACATCCTGTATCTCCGGCAACTGGTAGTTATGCGCCAGTATAACCGCCCCTTTCTCCCTCTTCAGTTTTTCTATATCCTTGTCCATCTTTCCCTTATTTCTTAGAGTTATTCCTGAGTTTTGTAACGATAACAGGCAGAATCTCGGATACCCTGTCAACATCCTGTTCCGTATTATCTTTGCCCAGACTGAGCCTGATACACCCGCGTGCAACTTCCTTAGAAAGTCCTGTCGCAAGTAAGACGTGACTTGGCCCGCGGGACCCTGATGCACACGCAGACCCTGAAGAAGCACAGACGCCTTTAGAATCAAGGCGTAACAGGATATCATGGCTTTCTACACCTTTTATGCACAGACTGAGGGTATTGTACAGCCGTTTTTCAGGATGTCCGTTGATGATTATCTCCGATATGTTTTCTTTCAGTTTGCTCTCAAGTTTGTCCCGCAGGATTTTGATTCTTTTGCCTTCTTCTTCCATCTCCTCTGAGGCAATCTCTGCTGCACTCCCAATGCCCACAATTCCTGGTACGTTTTCGGTCCCCGCCCTTCTGTTTTTTCATAGTAGCATCTCATTAATATCATTAGATTTTGTT
>CAYORP010000225.1:0-14925 GCA_964406415.1 uncultured bacterium | reverse complement strand
AGGTTGAGGGGTGATTTTCCATCTTTTCACCCTCACTTGTTTCCTCACCCCTCAAGGGGGAGGAGAACAAGGCGTGATATTGCTCTATACCTGCCGTACCTTCACGAAACGTCCCTTCAGAGAAGACTCTTTTGCCGCAAGGCAGGCATAAACACTCGCCAGTCCTGTGCGTATTGGTGTACGGGATTCATACCTGCCATCCCTTATAAGTCTTACGAAATCCAGGGCAAGTTCAAGGTCCCCTCCGAAGTGACTGAGTCCTGCATCAGCACTGACCGTATCGGAAAACGGTCTGTGGTGACGGATGTAGTCCAACCGATTTTTGTACCAGTCAAACCTCAACGTACCGAGATACCCGCTCACCGTTGAGCCGCGCGCCCCTGCATCCCTGCGTGAAAAGAAGACCTGGGTATAGATTCCATGCGCTTTAGAGGCAAATTCTACAACCGCACTGGAAGCATCCTCGTTGGTCCCTGTTTCAACCGAACCGCAGTCAACGCTGAAAAGACAGGGATGGTCTGTCTGAGAACCGCCGGAATGGTTGCGTTTTCTGTTTTCCGGACTCTCCAGACAGGTTTCCGCCTCTTTACACTTTGAACATACAAGACCTGCAGGCTTTTTGCCTCCGAAGACTTTTTGAAAGGTCGCCATCGCCCCAACCCTGACAATGGGGGAGCCCATAAGATAACTCATATAGTCAAAGTCGTGTGTCGCCTTCTGAAGAAAGAGCCCCTGCGTTATTTTATAGTTGCGATACTCCTGCTCCCAGTAACCCGTTCCGTAAGGCACGTAGTTCCATGCCATAATGTGCACCGGTTCGCCCACATCCCCATTTTCTATCTTTTCTCTTGCAAAGACGCACAGTGGAGACACCCTTAAAGGGAAACTGACAACAACCCTGCATCTTGACCTCTCAAACGCCTTTTCAAGTTCAATCGCCTGTTTCATTGAAACCGCAACCGGTTTTTCAAGAAACAGCGGTATATCATATCTTGCCGCCTGCACTGCATAAGGAGTGTGCAGGTTGCAGCGTGTACCTATAAGGAGCCCGTCCGGCCTGCTTTTGTGTACCAGTTCGTCAAGCGTTTTATAAAAAACTGCTTCTTTATCATCCTCGGAAAGCCGGGAACGTGCACCCTCTTCGTCAGGGTCAACGATACCTGTAACATGAACATCCGGCTCAATCTCTTTTATTGCCCCGTAAATAACACCTCTGATTCTTGCACCGAAACCCACAACACCTATTTTCATTGTTCTCCCTTTACACACAGATATAAAAGATACTCCAAAGACGGTCGTATGTCAATTTCAGGGGAGGCTGTAGTAACGCCACAGTTTTGTCCATTCTTTAATAAACCTGCCGGCGGATTCCCTGTCTTTAACAATGAGGAGACACTCTACATTGCGTCTTGCAGAAGAGGTAAGGTTGTAAGAACCGGTAACAACAATTTCTCCGTCAACAACAAAAAACTTGTCATGCAGAAATCCTGCCCGGTTACTTTTCTTCATCTCACAACCGTAGTCACGGAGAGAATAAAAAACAGAATAGGGCGCTATATTCAACTGTTCAATAATACCGTAAACCTTCACTCCTGCCATCTTTCTACGTATAACTGCCTTAGATATCTTTTCAGATGTAAAGTGGTACTGGGCAAAATGGATAGAGCGTTTGGCGGAAGAGAGAATCTTTGTTATTACCTCTTCACAGTCGGTCTCCGGAGAAAAATATATCTGAAACTTATCGTCAGCATAAAATTCTTCCGATTCAATGCCATCCCACAGGGAAAGAAACTTTCTGCTGAAAAATCCCGCTATCTCCGAATTTTTAATGAGTATGAAGTTGTTGTGGTCATAATGCAGACTGCCTTCGGTGAGGTTTCCCGAACCAACAAATACCATCTGTCCATCAATGACGAGAAATTTGGCATGGAAAAGAGAGGATTTTCTGTCTACCTTCAGGGTGCCGCGGTGGAATTCCACAGGAGGTTCATCGTCAAGCATTATTTTAAGTTCTATGTCTCTGCTCCTGACCGCAAGTTTTTCAATGAATCCCTTCAATGACATGGTGTAACTGGCAACATAGATGGATTTCTTCGCATTTTCAAGGAGGTTAATAATTATTTGGTCTGTTTCCCTGTTTGGTGTAAAATAGATAACTGACGGGTCTGCACGTAAACAAAAAATAAATGTTATAAAAACAGCGACTAATTTTGGTAGTTTTTTCACTGTAATGTAATTTTACCACACACTTCCCCTCACCCAAACCCTCTCCCCGCCGGGAGAGTAACCAGAAGAGGGGCGACAGGAGGTCAGGATGAAAGCGGCTGTGTATCATGGGATAAAGGATATAAGGGTGGAAGAGGTTGAAACCCCGGTATGTAAAAAGGACGAGGTGCGGGTAAAGGTAAACTACTGTGCAATATGCGGTACGGACCTCAGGACCTACACCTACGGACATAAAAAGGTTATCCCACCTGCAGTTATAGGGCACGAAATAACCGGCATAGTGGATGAGATAGGAAGCAGTGTTGTGTATCCGGGCATAAAAGAGGGGGACAGGGTTACACTGGTTACATCCATCGGTTGCGGGAAGTGCAAGATGTGCAGTAGAGGATTGTACAACCTGTGCCCCGATACCAAAGCGATAGGGTATTTTTATCCAGGAGGGTTCGCAGAGTATGTTATAGTCCCTCCAGATGCCGTAAAACAGAATGCAATAATTAAACTGCCTGACAATACCCCGATGATAGAAGGGTCACTGATAGAACCACTGTCCTGCGTTATCAACGGACAGAACTATCTGAAGATTGAAGAAGGTGATACCGTGTTGATTTACGGAGGTGGCCCCATAGGTTTTATGCATGCAGTAATGGCAAAATTTTCAGGAGCCTCAAAGGTTATTATATCTGACCCTGCATACGAGAGACTTGAGGTGTTCGGTAAACAGTTTGAAGGACTGATACTGCTGGACCCCAAAAAAACAAGCATAAAGGACGAGGTTTTCAGATTAACAAACGGTTACGGGGCAGATGTTGTTATAACAGCCTGTGCCGCCAGACAGGCACAGATGGAGGGACTGGAAGTCCTGGGTTCAAGGGGAAGGATAAGCCTATTCGGCGGACTGCCCAAAGATAATTCGGTTATCAGCATAGACTCTAATATCATACACTACAAGGAACTATCCGTTTTCGGCTCTTTTGCCTCCAACAGAAGGGACTACATCAGGGCGGCGGAACTTATCTCCGAACGCAAAATAGCCACGGAGAAGTTTATCTCCAGGGTACTGCCGCTGGAAAAAATCAATGAGGGTCTTGAGATGATAAAACAGGGTGATGTTTTAAAATGCGTGGTTGAGATAGATAAATGACAGACCGTGCTGAATTTATAAAGGAAACTCTTAAACTTGCGGAAAAAGGGAAGGGGTTGGTAAGTCCCAATCCCATGGTGGGAGCGGTTATCGCCAGAGACAGTCATATCCTGGGCAGAGGCTGGCATAAGGCATTTGGTCTTCCACATGCAGAGATAGAGGCACTGAAAGAGGCGGGGAAAAAGGCAAAAGGGGCAACCCTTTACGTAAATCTTGAACCATGCTGTCATTACGGCAAGACACCGCCCTGCACCTCTGCAATTATAAAGGCAGGCATAAAAGAGGTTGTCTGCTCAATGAAAGACCCCAACCCGCTGGTTGACGGAAAAGGTATTGAAGTACTTGAGAAAAACGGACTGAAGGTTAGAACCGGCATCCTGCAGGAAGAAGCGGAAGAGTTAAATTCTTCTTACATCACATACATAACAAGAAAAAGGCCATACATAGTACTTAAGTGGGCACAGACCCTTGACGGCAGGACAGCGACATACAGCGGCGATTCAAAATGGATTACCTCTGAAGAAACAAGAAAGGTCGTAAAGAAAAAACGTTTTGAGATGGACGGTATACTCGTTGGTATAAACACAATCCTGAAGGACAACCCTTCACTGGATTATCTGCCGCCTTCTTTTCAGACCCAGAAGAACTTGTTATACAGGAAAAAATACCATAAAATAATCCTTGACCCTTTCCTTAAAACACCGTCTGAAGGAAGGTGGTGGGAAAATGTTAAAAGCAGGGTTTTGCTGGTAATCTCAAACAGTATTCCGGAAGAAAAGATATCCCAATTCACCTCAAAGGGGAATTCAGAGGTAATGAAGATGCCCTGTTCTAACAACAGGTTTTCTTTGAAAGAGATATCTGAGAAACTTTATGAAAAAGGCATTGGTGTTATTATGGTGGAGGGAGGAAGTAAAACCCTGACTTACTTCTGGGAAGAAAAGATGGTTGACGAGATAATGGTCTTTACCGGCAATAAAATTCTCGGTGGAAAAGACTCCCTTGTCTCAATAGGTGGAGAAAACAGAGAGTTCTTTTCACAGGCGGTCAGGATACAATACACTGAGATGAAAAGAATGGGTGATGATTATCTTATACGGGGGAAGCCGTGTTTTCAGGAATAGTTGAAGAGACCGGTACGGTAAAAAGGAGACATACTGTTTCCGGTCTGTCTGTAATGGAGATTGCCGCTGAAAAGATATTTGACGATATCAAACCCGGCGACAGCATTCTGGTAAACGGGGTATGCCTGACGGTTGAAAAGATGGGTGGCAGGACCTTCACTGTTTCACTGAGCAGGCAGACGATAAAAGAGACCAACCTCGGGAGTATAAGGCCCGGCACCCACGTGAACCTTGAACGCGCGCTGAAGGTGTCGGACAGACTCGGAGGACATATCCTTACCGGGCACATTGACTTCAAGACTCCCCTGAGAAGTTTTTATAAAAAAGGGACTGATGTGGTAATCCGGTTCAACATCCCGGAGAAGTTTGAAAGATACGTGGTGGAACGCGGTTCCATAGGGGTTGACGGTCTCTCTCTGACCGTGGCAGAACTGAACGGTTCAGAGGTCACAATCTTCATAATACCCTATACCTGGGACAATACAAACCTCAAATACCGCAGAAACGGAGACCTGCTGAACGTTGAGACTGATGTAACGGCAAAACATCTGGAAAGAATTTTACTTCCTGCCGGGCAGGGAAAACATAATCAAAATGGAGAAAACAAAAACCTTCAACACGATTGAAGAAGCGGTTAAAGAGATTAAAAAAGGGCGCTGTGTAATAGTCATTGATGACGAAAGCAGAGAGAACGAAGGCGACCTTGTTATGGCAGCGGAAAAGGTCACCCCTGAAGCCATAAATTTTATGGCGAAAGAGGCAAGGGGACTTATATGCGCGGCTTTACTGCCAGAAAGGCTGGAGGAACTAAACATCCCTTCAATGACAGCCGATAATACCGCCCTGCACAGTACCGATTTTACCGTCTCAGTTGATGCGTCAAAAGGTGTTACTACAGGCATTTCCGCACAGGACAGGGCACTAACAATAAAACTGCTCATAGATAAAAAAACGCGTCCGGAAGACCTTGCCAGACCAGGGCATATCTTCCCCATCAAGGCAAAAGAAGGCGGGGTGCTCATAAGGGCAGGACATACTGAGGCGGGCCTGGACCTTTCAAGAATATCAGGACTCTATCCGGCAGGGGTTATGTGCGAAATAATGAAAGAAGACGGAACCATGGCAAGGGTTCCAGACCTGCTGAAATTTGCCGCAAAACACAAACTGAAAATAATCACCATAAGGGACCTGATTGGGTACCGCAGAGAAAGAGAGAAACTTGTAAAAAAGATAATCTCAGTAAATCTTCCTACAGACTTCGGCAGGTTTACGCTCATACTTTATGAAGATACCATAGAACATTACCATCATCTTGCTCTCACAAAAGGAGACATTAAACTTAAAAACAAAAAAGACAGTATTCTTGTAAGGGTGCACTCACAGTGCTTAACCGGTGATGTTTTTCACTCACAGAGATGTGACTGCGGCAGACAACTCCACAAGGCAATGCAGATGATAGAAAAAGAAAAAAGAGGCGTTTTTATCTATCTGCCGCAGGAAGGCAGAGGCATAGGGCTTGATAACAAACTTAAGGCTTACTCTCTGCAGGAAAAAAAACACCTTGATACTGTGGAAGCCAATCTGAAACTCGGATTTCCTGATGACCTGCGTGATTATGGAATAGGGGCACAGATACTGGCAGACCTCGGACTGACAAGGATACGGCTTCTCACAAACAACCCGAGAAAGGTTATAGGACTGGGAGGATATGGCATTAAAATAGTGGAAAGGGTCCCTATTGTGATAAAATACACAAGGTACTCAAAGAAATATCTTGAGACCAAAAGGACAAAACTCGGGCATATAATGTAGGGGAGGAAAAATGAAGATAAAAGAAGCGGTGCTGGATGCAAAGGGCAAAAAATTTGGGATAATAGTCAGCAGGTTTAATGACTTCATCTCAAAACGTTTGCTTGAAGGAGCGATTGACTGTATAAAAAGGCATAACGGTAACGAGCAAAATATTGATGTTGTTTGGGTCCCGGGAAGCGTTGAATCTGTATTTGCTGTTTCAAAAATGACTCAGGGTAACAGGTATGATGCCATCATATGTCTGGGGGCTATCATCCGCGGGGATACACCTCACTTTGAATATGTCAGTACGCAGGTAGCAAGAGCGGTTACTCAGGCTAATCTGAACGGCAAGATTCCGGTTTCATTCGGTGTTATCACGGCAGATTCAACAGACCAGGCAATAGAACGGGCAGGAACAAAAATGGGAAATAAGGGATGGTTTGCTGCACTTTCGGCTATTGAAATGGCTAACCTCTCTTCAATGCTCTGATTAAATTGGCAAAATTAAGTTCATTATGAAAAGAAGAAAGGCACGAGAGATGGCACTGACATTTCTGTATCAGGTGGAAATGAAGAATGAATGGGATGCCAGTATAGAAGACCTTCTTAAAGAGTTCTGGGAAGAACAGGGTCTCAACGACCCTGATGTAATAGAGTTTACAGGCGAACTTGTCCGCGGAATACTTAAAAACCTTGCTTTTATAGACGACAATATTTCTCGCACGGCAATAAACTGGAGTATAAAAAGGATGCCCTGTCTGGATAAAAATATTCTACGCATGGCTGTCTTTGAACTTTTATTTATGGATAATATACCTGTCCTGGTATCTATTAACGAGGCAATAGAACTTGCAAAGAAATACAGTTCTGAAGACTCCCCCCGATTCATAAACGGGGTGTTACACAAAATCAAGGAAGGGGTAATAAAACAGTGATAAGTAAACCACTATAAACTATTCACTAACCAAAGTAATCTTTTTCTTTTCCCCTCACCTTTTCTTCCTCTCCACTGAGGGGAAAAGGGTGAGGGGAAACAGTATTAAAACAAATGAGTATACTTATAATAGGTTCGGTAGCAATTGATTCCATCAAAACGCCTTTCGGACAGGCAGACGAGGTTCTGGGCGGGTCTGCCACATATGCATCTCTTGCCGCATCCATATTTGCACCCGTACGCCTTCTGAGTGTGGCAGGAAAAGACTTCCCCGGGAAATACATCAAAAGGTTTAAACAAAAAAACATAGATGTCTCCGGGCTGAAGTTATGTAAAGGAACGACTTTCAGATGGGTTGGGCATTACGGAAAAGATATGAATGATGTACGGACAGTATCGGTATGCCCTGAAAAACTGACCGATGATTTCATTGAAATGCCGGAGCATTATAAAAACAGCGATTACCTATTCCTCGCAAATACAGACCCCGAAGTGCAGGATGAAACGCTGACCCGAGCAAGGCCCAAAAAACTTGTTGTGCTTGATACAATGAATCTATGGATAAACAACAAGTTACCGGCCCTGAAGAAAATCTTGAAAAAGGCAGACCTTTTGTTCATAAACGAATCTGAGGCAAAGATGCTCTCAGGTGAAGGAAATCTATTATCTGCTGCAAAACAACTGATAAAAAACGGTCCACGCATAGTTGTGATAAAAAAAGGTGAACACGGCGCATTCCTGATGAGCAAAGAAGACTTTTTTGCTGTCCCCGCATATCCGATGGAACGGATAAAAGACCCTACCGGGGCAGGAGACAGTTTTGCCGGAGGATTCCTCGGCTATCTTCACACCAGAAAGAAGGTGACCTGCAAAAATCTGCGCACCGCAACCGTTATGGGGGCTGTAACGGCATCCTTTACCGTAGAGGATTTCGGCACAAAAAAGATTGAAAAGGTAGACCGTTCTGCCATAGAAAAACGGTTTGCTGAAATGAAACAAATACTAAAATTCTGAGAAGAAAAATCCTGCTTATTCATTTTTCTCCAATGAGATATAAATAAAGGGCAAGGGAGATAAGGATTTACAGATGAAGAAAAACCTGCAGATGCTTTTAAAGATTCTTATAAGTTTCACCTTTCTTTTCCTTGTATTCAGAAAGATTGATGCCTCAGCACTTATTGAAACTATCAGGGGATGTTATCTGCCACTTGCTGTGGTGGCCGTTATTATCACAGTACTTCTGTCATTCCTTCTTGCATTAAGATGGCTCATACTGTTGAAAGAACAGACTGAATCTAACAAATTCCGGTATCTGAACCTATGGAAATTGACTATGGTGGGTATCCTGTTCAATAACTTTTTACCCACCGGTGCGGGGGGGGACATAGCAAAGGTTTTTTTTCTGGTGAAAGGAGAGGAGAAAAAACTATTAATTGGAAGTTCTGTGCTTGTAGACAGGTTCATAGGCGCCCTCACGGTCATAACAATGGGAGCGATTGCCACTCTGTTTACCAGTCAGGTTAATATACAGACCAGGTGGTTAATTTACGGATTGCTGACGTTCTTGCTGGTTCTGCTTCTGTTTTTCGCTAAAAGGCGCGTTGCCTCAGTTCCATACTCACTGATTAAAAAAATCCTGCCGGACCATCTCAGAGCGAATCTGGAAAATACCTATGGAGTTTTCAATAAATATCTATCCTCGGGTAAATCTTTCTTACAGGCGATGGGGGTGAGTTTCCTTCTGCAAAGTATTTCTATCTTTTCCAACTATCTGATAAGTTTATCCCTTCTCTGGAAACAAGAAAGCACCCCCGATATAGGTCTGTTTTACACTTATATACCATTGATATGGACCGCAACCCTTATCCCTTCCCTCGGAGGGCTTGGTATCAGAGAATTTACATACGTCTATTTCTTTTCAGCCTATATGGGTGAAGAAAAAGCTTTCGCACTTTCCATATTGTTTTTGCTAACGATATTAGTCCAGAGTATTATAGGAGTGGTCATTCTCCTTTTCCTAAGAGCCTCTTCTGAAAAGAGGTAGAAGTTTCTTTTATCGGTTTTATCTTCACTTCGGACAGGATTTTCATCACATCTTTTTTTTCAGGCATACCAGTGCCTTTCCTCGTTACCTTGGCAGTTCCGCAGGAAACTGCCATTCGCAAACAGTCCTCATATTTCTCACTACGGGAAAGAGAGTATAAAAAACCAGCAAGAAAGGTATCTCCACATCCTACAGTACTCTGAACCTTTACCGGCGGTGCTGAAGCATAAAGAAATTCGTTTTTTGAAAATAGAATTGCCCCTTTTTCTCCGAGGGTCAGAAGAATAGTTGATATGCCGCTGTTGATGATATTTTTCAAAACCTTTTCAAGGATGGCAAAGGAGGTTATGGAGGTACCGGTGGCCCTTGCCAGTTCCCACAGATTCGGCTTTATTATATCGGGTTTCCCCTTTATGCCTTCTCTCAAAACATCCCCATCAGCGTCAAGAACTGTCAATACCCCCTTCTCTCTAACATTTTCAATAACGGTTCTGTAGGTGGCTTTTTGTAAACCTAAAGGCAAACTGCCTGATATGGAGATTATATCACCCTTTTCAGGTTTTATATCATCAAATAGATGGAAAAATGCTTCTTCTTCCTTTTCTGATATAAACGGCCCTTTTTCATTGAATCTTAAAACACTGTTTTTTTTACCGGCGAAGAAGTTGAAGACACTCCGTACGTCTCCCTTTGTAGAAACATACCTGTATCTTATTCTCTCACCGTCAAGAAGGGTTTTTAAGATGTCACCGTTACGACCACCAAGAAATGTAAGTGCTTCACAATCACTGCCCAGTACGGAAAGCATCCTTGCAACATTCAAACCTTTACCCCCCGCGTCAACACGGGTCTCTTCTATCCTGTTTATATCATCATATCTGATACGGGAAAGGTAAAATGTATAGTCAATGCAGGGATTGAAGGAGATGGTGTATATCATTGAATTCAGGATTAAAATCGGTCAGGTTATCTTCCAACAGTATATCTTCTCTGTTTTCTTACCTTCCTCCTTCTGTTTATCTGACTGGGTTTCTCGTAAAACTCTTTTTCTTTTATCTCTCTTATAATTCCTTCCCTTTCAACGTCCTTTTTAAACTGCCTGAATATTCTTTCAAAATCGGGATTTCTTCTCATTAAAAATATTCACCTCCTTGTCCCGACGAACTACCTTTGCATAAACAAGAATTACACTGCATCAAGAGGAAACAGTTCCGCCCCGCAATGTCGGCATTTCTTCTCATCAACAGTATAGGTGTCCACCATAAAACATTTACGACACCTTATTGTCCTTTTCTCTGCCTTTACTTTCTTCTTTTTAGGTGTTTTTTCCTTAATCATTTTCAGTTTGAAGCATTTATGTCAATCCGAATCATTTGCAGTGGAACTATTAATTATAATTCTTTCTATAAGTTTTGTCAATTTTGGCTCTGCACTGTTGGCAACCTTAATTATCTCTTCCAGAGAAACAGGTACGAGATTGTCAGGGAGACACATATCCGAGATAACTGAGACCCCAAATACCTTCAATCCGAGGTGAACTGCAGCAATGACCTCAGGCACTGTGGACATACTGACCATATCTGAACCTATTAAACGGAGAAATCTATACTCAGCCTTCGTTTCCAGATTGGGCCCGGGGAGTCCGACAAGAACTCCTTCTTTTATACTTATCCGTTCTTTGAGGCAAATCTTTTCAGCCTTTTTTCTCAACCCATCATCATATACACTGCTCATATCGGGGAACCTTATACCAAAACGTTCATCATTGATGCCTGTGAGAGGATTTTCCCCCATCAGATTGATATGGTCTGTGATTACAACAAGGTCTCCTCTGGAAAACAAAGGATTAAGTCCGCCTGCAGCATTTGACTCAAGCAGTATATGTATTCCGAGAAATTTCATTACCCTGATAGGGAATGCTATCTGTAATGGATTGTATCCTTCATAGAGATGAAAACGTCCCTGCATCGCGACAACCTGTTTGTCTCCGATTCTGCCAATAACCAGATTTCCAAGATGTGTCTCTATTGTGGTCACAGGGAAGTTGGGAATCTCCTTGTATGGAATAACCACACTATCTCTAATCTTATCTGCTAATCCACCCAGACCTGTACCCAGAATTATCCCAATCTCGGGGGATAGGTCTGTCTTCCCTTTAATAAAATTCACCGCCTCCTGAACCTTTTCGTATTCACCCATAAATTACTCCTTTACCCAGTTTATCCCGAATTCTTCTTCCTTCGCTCCTCCGGAGAGAAGGTCAGGTTGAGGGGAATTTCTCTGTCTTTTTCTCTACCTTACTTTTTTATACGAGGTCGCTCCTTTTATGTACTCCCAGTTTTTGTTTTTCCTAACCATAAGATTTGATTTCCATACCTGCTCTAACAACTTCGGTTCATAACCCAATCTTTTGGAGAGATGTATTAAGGCAAGCAGGTCCTTCGGAAGGCACTTACCTCCGAAACCCATTTCGCCATCAGGACCAGGCACCTTGGTATTTCTACCAATTAAAGGGTCAAGTATAACTGCATTCCTTATAAAAGCCCAGTCAAGCCCGAGTTTTTTGCTGATATGAAAAAGTTCATTTGCGAGCATAACCTGTCCTGCAAGGGTCACGTTAGCAGAGTATTTTATCATCTCAGCAGTGGTTGAGTCTGTAATTATGTATCTTGCCTGTGGGAACACCTTTCTGTATGCCTCCTCTACCTTTCTACAGTCTCTAAGTTGTCCTCCTATGATAATCCTGTCGGTTCTTTCCATATCAGCCAGACTGTTCCTCTCAGAGAGGAACTCTGGATTAAAGACCAGCCGTAACTCAGGAAATCTCTTCTGCATATCCTTTGTTGTCCCTGGAACTATGGTTGACCGCAGGACCACAATAGGGATACGTTTCCTTGCAGCAACGGTCCTCACTGCCACAGAAATTTGTTCAAGGACATCCTTTACGTGAGAAAGGTCTATACTGCCATCCTCTCTCATAGGGGTAGGAACCGCAACGAAGACTATCCGACACCTGTCAATTACATCCTGCAGATTCTGATATTCAGGGATGTACCTGTCATAAACCAGAAATTCTACCCTGCCTCTGAAGACATTTGCAAAAGCCTTACCTACCACTCCATAACCAATAATGCCTATGGGATATTCCATCGTCTTTAAGGGTTTTATCCTCTGGATAGTTCTCTACTTCGCTTTTCAGCGCTGTTTATAACCTGTTTTAAGATATCAGGAAATCTCGCCTGTTCAAAAACCTCAAGGCCTGCGATTGTTGTACCGCCCGGCGAGGTTACCATAGATCTTAATCTGTCAGGAGGAAGACCTGTCTCCACAAGCATCTTCCCCGCTCCGTATATCAGGTAGGAAGTGATGAGAGATGCCTGCTTCTCCGTCAGTTTTTTTTCTTTGCATATCCTTTTTAGATTCTCTGCTATATAGAATATAAAACCAGGTCCGCTACCTGAAATTGCCGTAATAATATCAAATTTGCTCTCCTGTAGTTTTAAGACAGTCCCCAGCGGAGCGAATATTTTTTCAATCAGTCTCTCATATCCGTCTGCATATCTACCCAGACAATATGTCAATATACCTGATTTCACCTTCGCATTCACGTTGGGCATAACCCTTATGACGGGAACCTTTTTCTTGCCAATCAATCTCTCAATTTTGCGCGTTGGAACGCCCGCCGCTATGGAGATTAAAATCTTTTTCGGGGTCAAAAGAGATTTTATCTCGGAGATAACCTTACCGACTACATCAGGTTTTACTGCTATTATTATTACGTCAACACTTCTGGTTAATTCCCGGTTATCAACTATATGCACCCCTGATAACCTGAAACCTTTCAGTTTTTCCTTTTTAACATCGGAGATATAAATGGATGAAGAGGGGTATAACCCGTTTTTCACAAGTCCTTCAACCAGAACAGACCCCATATTGCCACATCCAATCACCCCTATTGTTCTCTCTGCCATATTTTTCTCACAATCATCAATAGATAACCTTGGGGTATCAGCCGCCTTCTTCTCCCTCCACTTCTCCTACCTTTATATTAATATTTTCTCTGTCTTCCACTCTTTCAATCATACCGTCCCGCAGCCATATGACACGGTCAGAAACATCAAGCATCTTAAGGTCATGGGTTGCTGTTATGACACTCACGTTTTTACCTTTGTTCATCTCTCTTAACAGATTTATAATCCCCTTTCCCGTTTTCAGGTCAAGGTTACCTGTAGGTTCATCAGCAAGAACTATAGCAGGGTCGTTAGCCAATGCTCTTGCAATCGCAACCCTCTGCTGCTGTCCCCCTGACAGTTCAAAGGGTTTATGGTTAATTCTCTGACCGAGCCCCACAGTCTCAAGTAACCCTTTTGTCTTTTCTCTGGATTCATCCGTTGACATACCTGCAAAAATCATGGGAAGCATAACGTTTTCAAGCGCGGTCATAACGGGGATGAGATTGAATGACTGGAAGATATACCCTATCTTTCTGCATCTCAGCCAGGCAAGTTCATAAGCATCAAGCTGGGCGATATCAACCTCATCAATATAAACCTTTCCCTCTGAAGGTTTGTCAAGCCCTCCTATCATGTTGAACAAGGTTGTCTTGCCACTACCTGAAGGACCCATTATTGAGATATACTCACCCTTTAAAATTTCAATGTCAATCCCTTTCAATACCTGTAAAGGAACCTTTCCGAGCATAAAGCTCTTTTTCACTCCTATGGTTCTTACAATTGCTTCCTTTGGCATTTTGCTTCCTCCTTTTCTATACTTCCCGCCTTATTGCCTCTGCCGGTTCCATCCTTGCTGAAACATATGCTGGATAAAGCGCACCTATAACGGCAAGAAAAGTCCCGAGCAGGGTGGTAAACAATACATACCTGAAAACTGTTCCAAGTGGAAAGACACGAATTATCAAACCGCCGTATTGGACCATATAAACCAATGTCATTGTAATTAACCCTATTATACTGCCCATTATAGAACCAAAAATACCATGTGCCAGAGACTCAAGAAGAAAAAGTTCCACTACAAACTTATTAAGTGCCCCAAGACACTTCATAGTTCCTATCTCCCTTGAACGCTCGGTAACGGACATCAGCATTGCATTTATGATACCGACGGTACATACAAGGAGAGAAAGAGAGACAAGCCATATCTGTCTCGTCCTGGCCTCCTGAAGGTCTGTTGTTAATAATGCCCTGATGTCCTCAGGTCCTTTATTCAACAAGGCAAGGGTAAATGCGTTGTTGGCAAGCACTGACATTAAGAAGGCAATACCAAGTAATATAGACATTGTAATAATAATTGAACGCCCGAACCTTATCTTCAGGTTCCTCATGCTCATCTGTACAGCATTTTTGAGCGGCAGGGAAAGCTGCTTTTCAATTTTTTTCTCCATAGTTTCCTCCTCACAGATTTTTCTATTTTACAACAATTTCAGACAAAATGAAAATATTTTGGATACAATCCTGCGAAGATGTTATATTAAGGTTCAAATGAAACCGGAAATAGAACAAAAATTTATTGAGATTTTCGGAGGGGAACCCGATTTTGTATCGGTTACAACTCCGGGTAGAGCAAATCTCATAGGGGAGCATATTGACTATCAGGGCGGTTACGTGCTCCCGATAGCGGTGAACAGGTTTATTTATAGTTTCGG
>CAYORP010000224.1:0-2517 GCA_964406415.1 uncultured bacterium | reverse complement strand
CCCCCGCAAGGGTGCTAACACGAAGAGCGAATAAGTCCCCCCACCTTACTTCCTCCCCCTCAAGGGGGGAGGATAAAAGGAGGGGGTGAATTTATCGAGTGTTGTATAGCACTGAGGGCGAGATGGTGAGCCCGTTGACCGAAGTGCGAAGTGCAAGAAAGGGAGGATTTGAAGGATTACGGAGGATTTAAGGAGAAAAAATGAATAAAAGGGTTTTATTAGCAATATCAGCAGTATTTATATTCCTCACAGGAAGTTTTTTCCTTCAGGCTGAGGATGATATAGAAGGCACAAGGATTTTTGACCCTGACTATTATCTGGCAGGTGAAACACTGGATGTTAACCTGAACTTTACTGTGAATATTGAACTCTCAGGACTTATAATCAGTGAGACTGTCCCTGTTGGTTGGGAGGTTATCCAAGCAAATCCAGACTATGACACAGCAGAGATACTCCCGGACAATGAAGGTATTCTCTATAAGTGGTTGGTTTATGGAGATATTTCATCTTTCAACATACAGTACACAGTTCAGGTTCCAGGTGATGCAGCAGGGGAAAAAGAGTTTACAGGTAGCATTACACGACTGGATGACGCAGGAACTGCTATAGAGATATATAATATATATAATACGGGAGGAGACCCCTTCGTATCCCCGCCGGCAGATGTAGGACTTTTTCTTACCCCTGTAGATATATCATTCGGACCATACCAAGATGATACACCAATCTCACTGGTAAACCTATCTGGGGACAACCAGGAATGGACATCCTCTATAGTTACAGATGACGGAATTGAAGGATGGCTGACCATCAGTCCTAATGAGGGGTCCCTTGCTGGTTCTGAGACACAGGAGATAACAGTTTATGTCAACAGAAATATGCTTACCTCAGGGACGCATACCGGGAAGATTACAATTATTCCTACAACATTAGGTCTTGATGAAATTGAGGTGAATGTTTCTGTTATCCAGGACATTGTTTCCCCTGTTACAGAACTGCAGGTTCTGCCGCTGCCATCTACGGTTGAAGGAGGCAGGATAGAGTGCCTATGGCAGAACCCTGATAACCACATAGGAATAATTATATTCAGGAAAGAGTCATCTATGACTGCAAATGATAGACCAGAGGATGGTTCAAGTTACATACTGGACAGTTCAATATCTGGTGCAGTATGTGTCTTCAAGGATGAGACAGGGGTAGAAACCTTTCTGGATACAGGGCTTGCAACTGGGAAAGAGTACCACTACAGTCTCTACAGTTATAGTAATAACCACCCTCCAAGTTACTGGCCTGTCTATTCTGAGCCTTTTGATGGTAGTGCTACAACCTTAGGGTCACAGGAAGAAGGGCAGTTCCCTAACAATGGAGACGCTCATATTGTAGGTGGTACCTATTATGAAATATTTACCGCCGGTGACCTATACGGCTTTGGTGCAGAATTTCACAACCCTGATACCAGTGAAGGAACCGCCTATGTTGGATATATGGATAGTGGCGGTCTTCCGCCTCTCGGCGGGGGTTCCTTTTCACCACATACCTATATTTTATCAACCGACTTTGGCCTGGACACAGGTGGATATGCACGGATACGCATCCCTGTTAAAACGGAAGACCTTGCTCTTGTAAACAATGACATAAATGCACTCCATGTTTACCACTTCTACAACGGAGTCTGGGAAGATATAACCGCCAATTTAAGGAATGAAGGACCTACTCCCCCTGCCTATATAGAGGTTCAGATTAGCACTTTATCAGCACACTACTTCATACTCGGAGTACCTATCTCTTATCCTTCAGGTGGCGGTGGAGGATGTTTCATAGCAACCGCAGCCTACGGAACAGAGATGGCAAAAGAGGTGGTTACCCTGAGAAGGTTCAGAGACGAGCATCTCTTGAAAAACCGTGCAGGCAGGGCATTTGTCAGGTGGTACTACAGGCACAGCCCGCCTGCGGCAGACTTTATAAGAGACAAAGGGATACTCAAGGCAGCGGTAAGGGTAGGACTGAAGCCCCTGCTCTGGCTCATAAGATAAAAAAGGGGCAAATCCCCCTTCATCCCCCTTTTTCAAAGGGGGAGAAGAGAAAGAGGGGAGAATCTACTTTTTTGTGGAGGTTTAATATAATGAAAAAGATATTTTTTGTCACACTTTTATTACTTATGCTTTTTGTTCTAAGGTCGGAGGCAAGGATAACCACAAATGTGGTTCACGACCTTACAATTCCCGGACAGGGGATACTTCCCAATACGCTTAATGAACACCCTGTTTATGGTCCCTTTCTTGAGCGGCACCAGTGGTATGAGGGAGACCTTATCGGAAGCAGTGCTTTTGCCGAAGGTTATATCATCATAATGGGTATAGATATTGTGCAGACCGAGGACCCTTATCATAACCAGCGTTTTAGAGGCGTTACCGTTGATATAGAAAGTTCTATAGATAGAAGTTTTGTCGTTGACTCTACGGTTGTCATAGACAGGTCTGGCAAAATACTGGGTGTAATTGAAGGGGGAGCAGGGGA
>CAYORP010000223.1:0-3665 GCA_964406415.1 uncultured bacterium | reverse complement strand
AAAATTCGTCAGGAAAGGGCGGTTTTGCTTTCTCATGTAATACTGCCTCCAGCAATCTTTCTCTGTTCTTCAAAATATCTATCACACCACCATACGCGCTCTCAATCTGTGCAATACCTTCCTTCTTATTATCTCTCAGGAAAAGATAAGAAGCCCCTAACTTCAATTTCTCAAACTCTCTCTTTAGTTCTTTCAAAATGATAATACACTTTGAAAGATATCCTCTCCCTATTTCGGGCTGAGCATAAAAACGGTAATAGTTTTCTATCAGTTCACCTGTTAAAACAATCTTCTCGCCGAGAAACTGTACCTGTCTTGCAGTAAATTCCAGACTGGCAAGTTTTTCCTTGTTCCTTATTACCTTTGCCCTATCCTTCTTGATAAACAGCAAAGCACTCTTCCCTATCTCCTTAAGTTTATCGCCTTTCTCCTTAACACCGCTTATCTTGCTGAAGAATAAAGGCTCAGAAAAGGTGCTGGAAAAGGGAGAGACAAAAAAGGCATCCATATTCAAAGACTTCCCCCAGCGAAAATCCCTGAATTCTCCTGATAATATGCGGTTTGACTGAGAAAGAAGTTCAATCGCCTGCATAAGGTTTTCCGTATTATATCCGAAAAAACTCTCGCTGAACCTGCGGTTGAAATCCTTCTTTTTAAAACCTGTGCCTCTCCACCCTGTCTCGGCTGACCAGAGAAAGGGATACCAGGATAAATCAGCGTTATGAACCTGTCCATCCGCCCAGTCGCAGACGACCAGACCCGATGCCCCCTCTTTAAGCCCCTGCCTTGCTGAATTGGTAATGTTACCTCTGGCAATGCGAAGGTCAGGAAATAACCTTAACCAGCTGTTTGTACCCGGACAGATTACCTGATTCAGTCCAGAATTATTAAAGAATGAAATCCTGGGATAGAAATAATGGTCGTCATAGTCCCAGTTAAATACAACCACATCTTCTGGAATCCTGTTGCATATTTCAGGAAATTCAAAGAGCATATCTCCCCACAGAATCATCTTTTTGCCGTATCTCTTCAGCAATTTGTATAGAAAAAGGATGTGTTCAAGATAGACCTCTCCCCGCCCGATTTTTTCCGCCTTCTTCCTGCTTTTACCCTTGCCCAGAGCAACCGTCTCATCACAGCAGACGTTAAAAAAGGGAGAGGAGAATGCAGGCACTATTTCAGAATACAGTTCTTCCAGAAATTTATAACTGTCGGGATTTACCGGTGAGAGCATATTCTTCTGAGAATTTTCTGTGAGATGTTCATATTGAGGATGTTTTAAAATCCGGTAAAAATGTCCGAAGGACTGGAACGAAGGTATAAGTTCAATCCCATGTTTTTTTGCATAACTGTCTATCTCTTTTACCTGCCTTTTCGTTAAGGCTCCGCTGTCTTTACCTATAACAGGATGCTTTTCAAAGAAGAAGGTATGCTCAATATAAAGAGACAGGACATTCATCCTGTAAAAACTCAAGGTTGAGATAAGATTCTTTATTGTCCGGACCCTGGGGACCTGTCCCCGGGATATGTCAAGCAACACCCCTCTCAAAGGGAATGTCGGCCAATCCTGTATGGTAAGCACCGGAAGTTTTTTCTTCCTGTTTTCTTCAACGGCTAACTGTCGCAGGGTCTGAATACCTGCAAAGAAACCTGCCCGGTCACAGGCATGCAAAAGGAGGAAAGAAGGGTTTACTTCAATATCGTATCCTCCCGGTTTTATTTTGTCTTCCGGGATACGTGGCACAAGAGATTCCCTTTTTCTGCTGAAGTAAAGTAAATACCCCTTGCCTGAGCCAGACTTTTCTTTGACCTGCATTGAGGGGGTGCAATTTAATTCATCCACCAATCTGTTCAGCAGAAAATGCTCGCATTTTGCCGGGCAGATGATAAAACAGTATCGCCACTCCGGGTAAAACCACCTTCCCCTGAATGTGAGTTTCTGTGGATACGGGAGGAGATTTATCATAATTTCTTATCCTTCATCACTTTGTATTTTCAGTCAACTGTCCATTAAATTATATCACAACAGATATTTTCAGGCACAGGAGCAGTTTACAGGCCTGCTCTTTTGGAGTACTATATCCCGTATGAATTTCTTAAAATTTCCATAAGGAGCAGTTCAATGAAAACCAAACCCCGTATAGGCATTATAGGACTTGGACAGATAAGTGTTTTTCACCTTGATGCAATAAAGCAACTGCAGAACACTGTTGAGTTATTTGCGGTCAGCGACGTACGCAAGGAAATGGAGGGAAAGTTCAAGGAAAAATTTTATTCTGATTATGAAAAACTCCTTGAACTTAAAGAGATTGACGGAGTCATAGTATCTGTACCCAATCAGTACCATTACGAGGTCTGCCTTAAGGCAATAAAAAAAAGGAAGCATATACTGTGTGAAAAACCCCTGACTACTGACTGTAAAAATTCCCTTGACCTGGTCAAGAAAACTCCAGAAGGCAGGGTCTTCCAGGTGGGTTATATGAAAAGATTTCACGCCGGCTTTAAAAAGGCGAAACAGATGCTTCCCTCTCTTGGCAGAATATACCAGGCACACTTCAGAATCTTCTCCTTCGGAGAACCATTTTCCAGAACAGGGGAATTTCTGGTCGCCTCAGGGTCTCATCACCTTGACCTTATCAGGTTTTATTTCGGTGATGTTAAACTGGAAAGAAGCAGGGTAATGAAGAACAGGTACGGTGCGGAATACCTGGTAAGGGCACTTTTTACTTCCCCAAAAGGTGAAGATGTAGAACTTGAAATGGGTTTTGTTGACCTGCCCAACTTCGGTCCCGGATTCTTACCGGGTAATATTTTATGGAATGAAGAGGTGGAGATAATCGGAACAAAAGGCTTTGTCAAGGTCGGTAACCCTGCATGGACGGGAGCATCTGCCTGCCGGGTGGACTGGTGGCTGAAGGGTGATAACCGCCACACCGTTCACCTTGACTCCTATGAACAGTGGAAAGAACAAATGAAGTCCTTTGTAAGAGGTATACAGAATAAAAAGGTTTATGGGGCCGGAGTTGAAGATGGATATAAAGTGGACTGCCTTATAAACAATATCTACAAGATGTCTGAATAAAACTATGAAAGCCGCACTTCTGGTTTCCACTAAAAAAATAGCGATAAGGGAAGTCCCTGCGCCTGAATTGAGCAAAGAGAGTCTGATACTTAAGGTTGTCTCCGCATCGGTATGCAATTCCACTGATTACCGAATTTATTCTGCTGACGACCCGGCAAAAATCTGGCCCGGAATTCCACATCCTGTTCCAATGGGTCACGAGTGCTGCGGAAAGGTGGTGGAGATAGGGGAGGATATGAAATCCTCTTACACAAAGGGTGAATATATTGCTCTATGGGGGCTGGTTGGCGGTGCCTTTGCAGAGTATGTGAAAATTTTCCCTGAGAAAAATGCAGTGGTGAAGATTCAACCCGAAAAGATGAATCCGGAAATTGCCGCTCCCCTGGAAATGGTACTGGGTACCACCGGAAACCTTTTTGACCTTTCCTTCTCACCCATTGTTAAACCCGGAGATACAGTTGCTGTATTCGGGCTGGGCCCTTCAGGACTGCTCTTTCTCCAGATAAGCAGGATTATGGGAGCAGGAAAGATAATATGCCTGGGGAAAAGACCCTTCAGGATGGAAAAGGCAAAAGAACTGGGG
>CAYORP010000222.1:0-3858 GCA_964406415.1 uncultured bacterium | reverse complement strand
CTTGACCTCTACCGTTTCGCCTGGCAACTTTCCACTTTTACGCACAGGTATAAATCCTATATTTTTTTTAAGAGCCAGTGCACCACCCAAAATAAAACCTCTTGCTTCAATCGCAACAAGTTTATTCACACCAGCAGGTACATTTTTATCAAAAATTTCTATGACTGACCTGAATGCTTCAGGATTTTTAATCAGCGTGGTTATATCTCTGAAAAGTATACCCTCCTTTGGAAAATCAGGAACTGTTCTTATTAACCGTTTAAGATTCTTCATTTTTTCTGTTCTCCTCTTCTTCCTTTTTCATCAACTTCCATTCTTTCTTCAATTTCTGCAGACAGATTTTTTTTATCTGATGCACTCTCTGTCTGCTTACATCAAGTTCTTCTGCAATTTCTTTATAACTATGCTGTATTCCACCACCCAGACCATAATATAACTTTAATACCTTCAGCCATATTTCTATATTTGCCCGTTTTTCTTTCTTTTGCAATCGGTCAAAAATTTTCTCCAGTATATCTTTATTGCGCAGTACTTCCCAGAAACCCTGTTCTTCTTTTTTTGTGAAGTCTACCACTTCAAATAAATCAACCTGTTTCTCTCCATCGTAGAAGTCAGAGGATATAACCCTTACCTGAGTGGCATACCTTTTCAATTTTTTAACTATCTCAGGAGGAAGATTAAGGGTTTTTGCAATTTCGTTGTCGGTTGGATACCTGCCGTTTTTAAACATATAATCTTTTTTTAGTTCTTCAACCTTCTCCCTGAACTCCTGATATCTTTCAGGGATTTTCAAGACCTCAAACTCTTTCATTATTGCCCTTATAATAAATCTTTTTATCCAGAAGTAGGCATATGTTCCAAATTTAACCTTCTTTTTAAAATTAAACTTTTCTATGGCCTTTAAAAGCCCCATATTTCCTTCTGCTATAAGGTCCGGCAGAATATCCGATGAAAAAGCATACCTCTTGGCAAGGTATATAACAAGCCCCTGATTATTCCTGGTAAATTCTTCCATGGCTTCTCTATCACCTTTCCTTATACGTTTTATAATTTCAATCTCGTCTTTCAAATCAGTATTCTTTGACATTATTCCCTTTTTATTTTTTGATTATCTCACTGATTTTCTTTACAGCACTGTGAAAATTTGTAATATTTTTACCACTGCCACGTGCAAAAATCAAATTCCCCCCGCCCTGCCCTTCTAAAATTTTTGAGGCCTCTTTCATAATTCTGACCGCAGGAAATTTTTCTTTGAATTCATCACTTACCTTTATAACCAGGAAAAGTTTATCCCCTTTAACGTTACCCAGAAAAACCACACCTTCCTTTATTCTGGACATAATGTCATCAGAGATTCTGCTTATAACATCGTCGTTTTCCATGTTGAGAAGACCGCTGGCAAAATGACATATTCTACCGTTAACTTCAAAAGTTTCTTTTTTATCAGCCAGGTCATCAGCAATCCTACCGGTCAGAAGGTCCTCGTACCTCCTGATAATTTTATTTTTTTCTTCATTATCAAACAGTATTTTATCTATTTTCTGACCGACCTTGTTATTTTCAACTCCCATCTTTACTGCCAGTTCATCAACAACCTTCTTATAATGAATGAGATATTCTATTACAGATTTATAGGTTACTGCCTCTATCCTTTTGAGGTTTTTCCCTATACTTGAAAAAGATGTAACTTTGAAGAGAAGCATATCACCGGTTTTTTTTATATGTGTTCCGCCGCAAATTTCAGCGTGATAATTCCCTGTTTGCACTACCCGCACCCTTTCTCCGTATTTTTCAAGAAAAAGGGCCATAGCCCCTTTCTCCATCGCCTCGTCAAGTGACATCTCTTCCACTGAAACAGTACCATTCTCAATTATCTTATCCTGTACAATAGATTCCACCCTTTCAATCATCTCTTCGGTTAAACTGCTGAAACATATAAAATCAAACCTCAGATGTTCATCCGTTACAGAAGAACCAGCCTGTCTTACCTCATTTCCGAGAATCTTTCTCAATGCATAATGAAGAAGGTGTGTGGCTGTATGATTTATTGAAACCTGCTTTCGGAAGGTACTGTCCACTGTGGTTCTCACTCCCTTATTTATTTTGAGTTGTTCCAGGGAGCCTCTTTCAAATTTCCCGATGTGGTATATAAGACCATTTTCATCTACCTGAGTATCATCTACCCCGAACCTCAAAGACTCATTTTCAATAATCCCCCGGTCACCAATCTGCCCTCCTTTCTCAGGATAAAAAGGTGTCCGGTCAAGAACGACGTAGAGCATATCTTTCTTTGCGTCACCGTAAAGTGCAACAACACTTCCATCATCTTCAGTCCTTTCATAACCGGTAAAAACTGTTTCATTAACGGGTGTTTTTTCAAATATAATGTTTCTCTGCTTCCCTATTTTCGTTGAGAACCTTGAAAGATTCTTTTGCTCTTCAAGTTGTCTGTTAAAATCATTCCAGTCAATCTGTCTACCAGACTGGGAAGCAAAATCTTCAAGCATATCTCTGGGTATTCCGTATGTATCATAAAGTTTAAATGCTATGTTCCCCGGGATGACACCACCCTTAACATCGCCCAAAAAATCATAAAAATTTTTACTTGCGGAATCAAGGAGTGTATAAAATTTCTCTTCTTCCTCAAGTATAACCTTTTTTATTAACTGTTGATGTTCTTTGAGAGTTGGATATACGTTATGCATAATCTTTATCGGAATCTCACTCAGATGGTTCAGAAACGGCTCTTTAATACCAAGGCCTGAAGCATTTAGAGATGCTCTGCGAAGAATTCTTCTCAATACATATCCCCTGCCCTCGTTGGAAGGAAGTACGTTGTCATCAATCAAAAAAACCGCTGCTCTTATATGGTCTGCGGTTATTCTGAACAGATGCTTTTTATCCAAGTTTTCATATCTCTTCCCGGAAATCTTTTCAATCTCTTTTATAATAGGGAGGAAAAGGTCTGTTTCATAGTTTGAAGGTGTTTTTTGAAGAATTCTGGCAACCCTTTCCAGACCCATTCCGGTATCCACTCCTTTTCTTTTAAGGGTAGCCAGTTCTCCATTTTTTTGCTTGTCATATTGTGGGAAAACAAGATTCCAGAATTCCAGAAATCTTCCACACTCACAACCGGGTTTGCAATCGGTCCCACAGGATTTATCTTCTCCAAAATCAATGTAAATCTCTGAACAGGGACCGCATGGACCAGTATCACCAGCGGGCCCCCAGAAATTATCTTTTTCAGTTAATGGAACTATTCTATAAGCCGGCAAAAACTTTTCCCATATGTTTTTTGATTCTACATCTTTCTCGTAATAAGAAATCCATACGGATTTTTCCGGGATTTTCAGGTATTCAATTACAAATTCATATGCCCACTCAATAGTCTCTTTCTTGAAATAATCTCCAAAAGAAAAATTCCCGAGCATCTCAAAAAAAGTATGATGCCTTCCTGTCGTTCCTATTTTGTCTATATCACTGTCTTTGCCCCCTGCCCTCATGCACTTCTGGCAGGTAACGGTTCTTGAATACGGAAGACGAGCAGAAGTTGCCCAGTATTTCTTAAACTGCACCATACCGGCACTTGTAAAGAGCAGTGTCGGGTCATCAAATGGAACCAGACTGTCGCTTGGAACAAGAGTATGCCCTTTCTCTTTGAAATAATTTAGATATAGTTCCCTTATCTCTCTGCTGTCCATTTGCTTTTCATCTTTCCATGCTTGCGGTTTTCATCAAACACCTAATTGGGGATGTATATTCCAGAATTGTACAAATATTTGTGCATTATTCTGTTTATGGTCGGAAGTGAAAAACCTCTGCTTTTCAAAGAAAAGATAATTGATGATTTCTTTTTCT
>CAYORP010000221.1:0-20329 GCA_964406415.1 uncultured bacterium | reverse complement strand
CAACAGGGAAGGAGGATTGTTTGAACGTTAATGTGTGGTTTCTTCCAGTAGCAATTGGTTTTGGTATGTCTTTTATACATATAATTTCCGCCAGAGCCGGCAGGAAAATCAGAAAATATATTTCCATTGTCGGCGGAATATCTATATTGTTCAGTTGTTTCTATTCAATGTATGTTAACCTCATCTACCTTACACACGGACAGTCCTTAAGTCTCCTCTTTGCCGTACTGATTTCTGCCATAAGTTTGTTCTGTGTATCCTATTCGCAGTGGTATAACCCGGAAGCGAATTATGTCTATGATGCTCTCCTGTTCCTCTTCATCGGTGCTATGAACGGCGTTGTCCTGTCCCATTCGTTGATAGCCATGTACATATACTGGGAGATTATGACCGTTGCAAGTTATTTCCTCATCCTTTTTCATGATTCCTTTGAGGCACGGAGGGCGTCCTTCAAGTACATAATTATGACAGGAGCGGGAAGCATATTCCTTCTTTTCGGGATACTGGGCATCTGGCTGCTCGAAGAAAACATTCTGTGGAAGCACCTTTTCTTCTTTTCCATGCTTCTGGGTACAGGGATTAAAGCAGGCATATTTCCTTTACATACATGGCTGCCCGAGGCTCACCCTGCGGCTCCCACTCCGGTCTCTTCAATGCTTTCAGGGGTAATGATTAAGACTGGCATATATGCTATGATACGTTTTTACTTCTTCATATTTAAGCCTGCATGGTCCCCCGGATGGGAAATCATTATGCTTTTTATAGGTATTGTAACACTCCTCGGCGGCGTTTTTCTTGCGCTTGTCCAGCAAGACATAAAACGGCTGCTTGCCTACCACAGTATAAGCCAGATAGGCTACATCTTTCTGGGCATTGCCTGCGGAACAAGTCTCGGGCTGTTAGGTGCGCTGTACCACGTCATAAACCATGCAATGTTTAAAAGTTTACTCTTCCTGGGAGCAGGCGTTCTCATCAAGACCGCAGGTTCAAGAAACCTGAAGGACTACGGCGGACTCTCCCGCAAACTGCCGTTTACCTTTGCCGTTATGACCATTGCTGCACTCTCCATATCAGGGATTCCGCCTTTTAATGGATTCGTCTCCAAGTGGCTGATTTATCAGGCGCTTCTGGTGAAGGGGAATAGCGTATCTATCTTTGCAATGGTAGCGGCTCTTCTGGGAAGCGTTCTGACCCTTGCCTCTTTCATCAAGGTGCTGAACGATTCCTTTATGGGGGTGCGCAGGAAAGAGGTTAATCAGGAAGGCCTGGAAAAATCGCCTTTTATGAATGCCCCTATGGCGTTACTTGCTGCCGGATGTCTGTTTTTCGGCATCTTTCCGGGGTTTGTAACAGAACGGTTTTTATTCCCGTCTATAGGTGAATACGTAATGATTAATGTCAATATGATACAGATGGCAAGTTTCTATGGCTGGCTTGCCATAACACTATTTGTGTTGCTTTTCATTGCAGGAAGAAGGTGGATACAGAAATTCAGGAAAACCGAGGTTTTTGTCGGAGGTGAAAGACTGACAGATGAGACAACCGCATTTGACGGAGCGCACTTCTACGGTACGGTCAAGGCAATTCCACCTGTTAAGAAATTTTATTCAGCCGAAGACTCCGGAATCCTTGATATATATCTGACTGCAGGAAATTTTCTTCCTAATGCAAGTAAGTTTTTCAAAAGGTGCACAACAGAAACCATTGATTTTCTATATTTGAAAGGCAGTATTATACTTTCTCTTTTAACAGAGAAACTGAAGGTGTTGCATAATGGTATGCTTGTAAAATATCTCATCTGGATTTTTGCAGGCATCGTTTTCCTGATGGAGGTTATAAGAAAATGACGGGCAATATGATAATACTTGTTTTACTGCTCTTGTTGATGACTGTTGGCTCGGTTATAGCCATAGTGGCAAAAAGCCTTACCTCTTCAATTGTCTCTATGGGAACCGCAGGACTTATCCTGAGCATAATTTTTCTCCTTCTGGGAGCACCGGATATCGCCATAGTACAGATTTTCGTTGAGATTGTGGCTCTTATCGTGCTTTTGTCCATTATCCACAGAGAATCATCAGCCGATATGTCTTCATCGGGACTGTATGGCGGCATTGTCCTTATAATATTCGCCGTATTTATGTTTGTCTTTATGCTGAACTACAGTACTATGTTCAGGCCATTCGGGAGTCCTTTTATGACTATGGGCAAAGAATATCTTGGATACTCCCCGGGGAGACTCAATACTGCAAACGTCGTTACCGCAACCGTCATGGACTTCAGGGGCTATGATACACTGGGAGAGGCAACCATTATATTCACAGCCATTATTGGAGTGCTGGTATTGTTACGGCCGAGAGGGAGAATAGATGAATAAGGGGATGAGTGAGGTGGTACAGGGAATAGCGAAGATAGTCTTCCCGTTTATAATGGTATTCGGAATCTCTATCATATTTTACGGGCACCTCACTCCCGGTGGCGGTTTTGCCGGAGGAGTGGTGCTCACGGGTGGTTTTGTTCTGCTCCTGCTGGCTTTCGGGAAAGAATATACCCTAAAAATATTCCCGCGTAAGGTTGCCAAGTCTCTTGACAGCATAGGGGCTCTCGGGTTTTTGTCCATCGCCCTGCTGGGAATGGCAGGCGGAGTTTTTTTCCGCAATTTTCTTCCTACGGGACGTTTGTTCAGTTTGTGGAGTGGAGGGACAATACTCTTCAGCAACATAATGATAGGGATTAAGATAGGCTCCGCACTTTTCCTTGCCATACTGACGCTTTCCATGGCAAGACTTATACACGTTCAAAAGGGACTGAGGTATAGACAGAGCGAGGAGAAAAAATGATAATCTACCTGTTTGTGGCACTGATATTCTTTATAGGACTGTACGGCATTATCGCCAAGAAGAACATCATCAAAATAATAGTAGGTGTAAACATTGTCGGTTATGCAATAAACCTGCTCTTCATTCTCCTCGGATACAGATGGGAGGGTATAGCGCCCATACTGACGCGTGATATGAACGTGGAACGTTTTGCGACAACCGCAGTTGACCCTCTGCCACAGGCCATTGTTCTGACATCCATAGTTATAGACCTCGCCTTTGCGGCATTTATTGCGGCCCTTGCCATAAGACTGTTTGAGAAATACGGCACTTTTGATACCGACAAAATACGGAGGCTGAAGGGATGAACCACCTTATTATTTTACCCGTCGTTATCTATCTGGGTACTGCTTTTCTTCTTCCTCTGCTCTATGGGAAGAACGACTTTCTCGCAGGTGTGGCAGCATCCGCATTTACCTTTTTAACCCTTGTCGTATCCGTCCTGCTGGGAATGAACGTCTTTTCAGGTGAAAGGATTGTATACTTTGTGGGCGGATGGAAAGAACCCCTCGGGATAGCACTGATGGCAGACCCGCTTACAGGCATATTCCTTATCATCACCAACGCTACTGCCTTCCTTATCGCGGTCTACTCAATCGTTTACATGAAAAAACACAGCAGGGCTGTCTACTTTTACGTCCTGTTTATGCTTATGCTGGCAGGGATAAACGGTATCCTGATAAGCATGGACTTCTTTAATCTTTTCGTATTTTTTGAGGTCGCCTCCATTGCATCCTTTATCCTTGTTGCCTTTGGCCTGCGTGCGGAAGAACTGGAGGCATCGTTGAAATATACGGTAATGAGTTTTGTTGCATCCACAATGATACTGCTGGGAATTGCCGTGGTCTACGGATTTACCGGTACGCTCAACATCCCGGCATTTATGCACACAGCAGCGGGTTTACCTCAGACGCAGTTCTGGTTCGTCATCAGTCTGTTATTTGCCGGTTTCGCCATCAAGTCCGCTCTGGTTCCTTTCCACACATGGCTGCCTGATGCACACTCTATGGCTCCTGCACCTGTTTCCGCGGCCCTTTCAGGATTATTCATCAAGGTGGTCGGTTTTTACGGGCTCATACGAATCACAACAAACATTTTTGGCAGCGTTCCGCAGATAAAAACGCTTCTGCTTGTATTCGGAATACTTTCAATGGTACTCGGCGGCCTGATGGCATACGGACAGAAGAATATAAAACGTCTTCTTGCTTACTCCACCATAAGCCAGATAGGATACTGTGCAATAGGTCTGGGTATAGGTGGTTATCTGGCATATCTCGGCGTTCTCATGCACGTCATAGGGCATGCATTCTCCAAATCCCTGCTATTTTTGAACGCCGGGGCGGTGGAATATGTGACAGGAACAACCGACATTGAGAAACTCAACGGGTTGAACGACAGGATGCCTTACACAACAATGCTTGCAGGTACGGGGATGCTGGGCATTGCGGGGATTCCTCCTATGGGCAACTTCTGGAGCAAACTTATCATTGTCCTTGCGGCAGTACAGGCAAACTATCCCGGTACAGCGATTCTATGTATCCTTGTGTCAGTTATCACCCTCGGATACTTCCTGAAACTGCAGAGAACGGCATTTTTAAATAGAAGCGAAAATTCGGTAAAACAGGAGTCCCCGGCAGGCATGTTGATTCCGATGGCAGCACTTGCACTTCTCACAGTCTTTGTCGGAATTCTGTTAATCCCGGGGATAAGAGAGTGCTGTCTTGATAAGGCAGTCGGCGTTATGGAAAATTTTTCTTACTCTGACATAGTGATGGAGATTAACGAATGAATTATATCTCAATGTTCATAGCAACCTTCATTCTCTGGAAGATAGTGACCTGGAACTTTGAAGTAGCCGATACTCTGGTCGGGATACTTGTCTCTCTTTTTGTGACCATACTCTTCGGTAAAGAAATCCCCTACCATCCCAAAAAAGCATTTCAGGTCAGACGTTACCTGTCTTTCATCAAGTTTTTCATTATCTTCATAAAACAGATGGTCAAGGCGAATTTTATTATGGCTTACAGGGTACTGAGTCCGGGTCCTCCCATAAGGCCTGGTTTCATAAAAATCCCCATACATCTGAAATCACCGCTGGGGAGGATTATACTGGCTAACTCCATTACACTTGCACCCGGAACTTTTACAATGGATATAGATAAAGATTCTCTGAACATACACTGGATATACAAATATACCGACGACCCCATAGAAGCAGAAAAGATGATATGCGGGAAGATGCAGGATATCCTGAAGGAGGTATTTGAATGACCTTACTGTATCTGTTTCTCATACTCTGCATCGCTATGTGCGTATACAGGATTTTCAAAGGTCCCAGGGCAGCAGACAGGATGATTGGAATTGACATACTCGGAATCATAGTGATTATCTTCTGCGTTTTTCTTGCACTTTCAACTGGCTCGGACTTTTATATGAACATAGCGATTGCATGGTCTATACTTGGATTTGTAAGTACCATAACACTTGCAAAATTTCTGGAAGGGAGGAACCTTGATGACTGAGTTGATTGGATATTTTTTTCTGGCTCTCGGGCTTTGTTTTACATTCCTCGGATGTCTGGGGCTTATCAGGATGCCTGAGGTTTACTGCCGTCTGCAGGCAGCCACAAAGAGCGTTACTCTGGGAACAGGTAGTATTCTGATAGCGTCTTTCATTCTTACGGGATTTTCTGCAATAGGGATGAAAGCCATCGTCTGCCTTGTCTTCCTCTTCCTCAACGCTCCAACCTCTGCCCACGCTCTCGGGAAGGCATCATACATCTCAGGGATAGGCCCCTGGAGATGCCCCCATTCCATCCCCGGCATGGAACGGGGGAAAGATAAACAAGATGCATGAACTATCGGTAATAAACAACCTGTTAAAGGTACTGGAAAAGATACAGGAAGAACAGAAGGCAAAAGAATTTCTTGCTGTCAACCTGACGATAAACCCTTACAGCTGTCTTGATGAAGAAAACCTCAACTTCATCTTCCACTCACTGACCAAAGAGGATTCTCTTTACAAAAACACCAAGATACACATCAAACGCAACAACAACCCTGCAAGCAGAGAATTCATCCTTGACTCCGTAGAACTTTCCTTGCCTTAATGTGGGAGGCATCTCCTGATGCCGATAATTATCAAGGTCAGGAGACCTTCCCCACAATATATTTGTCTTCCTCCAGAACCTCATACCTTATCAGTTGAGCAAGGTCTTTAAACTGCTGCCTGTAGTCTCCGAAGAATACCACCCTGTGGTGGGCAAATGTCCCCCATTCAACATTCTTCAGCAACGCTTTTGCATCAGTCTTGATGGCAACCTTGTTCCTGCCCAGTATATCCTCCCAGTATGGAAAAAGTTCTTCTCCGGAAACGGTTTCTCCCGTGAAGAGTGCGAGTTTTTTGGAATACATACTTATCTTTGCAACCGTCACAGTCTCCCCTACTCGATAGTGCGTCTCCACACAGGCACCTCCTTTATTCTCCTCAAAAAACGGCAGGTTTCTTATGATGAAGGGCGACCTCCTTTCGTCTGCATATGGCCTCAACGTCCCCTCACAGTGGCAGACTATAGAGGTGTTGGTAAGATGGTCTATATTATAGTCGCCCAGCAGTCCCCCGCTACCTGTCATATAAAGAGCCATCTGCTGGGTGATTAAACAGTCAGTCAGGGTCTCTGTGGCTGCGGCTATACCGTCTGTCAGGAATTGTGCAACAGCCAGTCCTGCAGAAGGCAGGTCCTGCTCAACACACTTCTGATATCCGATAGGAGGGTATCCGAAACCTTCTACGGTCACTGCATCGCAGTCGTACTCCTTCATAAGACCCTTCATCGCAAGATAGAGTTTTGCCGACTTTACTATCTCCCCCTCATTTGTTCCCCTCACTGCAATGGCTTCGCCAATCCATCTTTGCGCTACTTCTCTCGCCCTCTTTTCATCCTCTGCCCTCATCTTATCAAAAAGCTCTCTCTGCGGTATCGTGACAAATTCCATACCAAAGGCATCCTTGAGGTTGGAGACATATCTCCTGTCGTACTCCTCCCTGCCCTTTTTTATCTGCAATCCTACAGGTTCAAAATAACCGAGAGGCGGCAGGTCTGTCGCAACAAGAACCTTCATCCCCTCCATTCTTGAAAGGACACTGATGAGGTTAATCTTTTCTGCTATATCCTTTATGCGGAGAGAATAAACCTCAGGGTTTTTGTCGAAGTGCGCAGGCAGAACAGATGTCAGAACCTTACTCCCTTCACAGTCGTGAAAATTCTGTGTTGAACAGGCATCCAAGAGACGTTTTACGCCCACTATGGGCATCCCCGTTGATACCAGCCCCTCAGGTACACCAGCATATTGACCGGTAAAAATGAGCAGACCATCCACAGACTCTTTTCGTTTCTTCACAAAAGAGATGGCTTCTTCAACCTTCACAGGCTCGGTCTTACCAACAAACTCCACACCTTTACACTCTTTTTTAATCCTGTTCAGTATATCATTGTTCTCAGGTATCTTTACATCCGGATGATACCTTTTATACGCATCATAACCGACAGGATGCCCATCAGACAGGAATATCGTATATATTCTTGTCTTCCCATCTCTCATCCCTTTTCTTTCAGCCATTTTTAACCTCCTTGAACCAGTTTATTGTTTAATAAACAGTTCTGTAGTAAAACAACTATTCCTTTTGGTAACGGCTATATTAAATCATCTTTCTGGGAGTGTCAACAACACTTTTAAAATTATGCCTGAATGTGTTATAATTAAAGGGCATGATAAAAAAAATAAAAACCATAGAAATAGGGGCAAGTCTACTTAAGGAGAATGACATAATTGCGAAAGAAAACAATCTGCTCCTGAAAGAAAATGGGGTCTTTGCCCTGAATGTGATGGGTTCTCCGGGCTCAGGGAAAACATCCGTTCTTGAAAGAACCATTGAGCATCTGCAGAAAGATTTTTCCCTTGCAGTTATAGAAGGGGACATAAAGAGCAGTATAGACGGGGAACGGATAGAAAAATTCGGCATACCTGTTGTGCAGATAAACACAGGTGGTGCCTGCCACCTTGATGCAAATATGGTAAGGAAAGGCCTGGAAAGCCTGCCGCTAAAGGATATAGACGTACTCTTTGTGGAAAACGTTGGTAACCTGATATGCCCGGCGGAGTTTCGGATAGGTGCGAACGTAAATATCGTCGTCTCAAGCATACCCGAAGGCGAGGAAAAACCTTTGAAATACCCCCTGATGTTTTACATATCAGCGGTCTGCTTACTCAACAAGATAGACATAGTTAAATATATAGAATTTAACGTTGCGAAGTTTGCCAAAAATCTGAAGGCCTCTGCTCCCGACACAAAGATGATTCCCCTTTCCGCGAAAACCGGAGAAGGACTTGAGCAGTGGATTGATTATCTCCATACCCTTATCCCCTATACAAAATTGAGACTGAAAGGCCGGGTTGCAATTATAGGACTGGGCGACAGAATGAAGGGGGATGATGGTGCAGGCACTCTGGCAGCGGAAAAACTGCTCATCAAAAAGGCACGAAAAAAGAACGTTAAAATCATAAATGCTGAAAACTCCATTGAGAACTACCTCGGGGTGGTTGAAAGGTTCAGGCCGGATATTATAGTTATTATAGATGCAGTGGACTTCGGCGGCAGACCCGGGGAAATCAGGGTTCTTAAAAAGGAGCAGATAAAAGAAACTACCACCTCCACCCATACATTTTCCTTACCCTT
Source organism: uncultured bacterium (assembly GCA_964406415.1). Classification (GTDB taxonomy): domain Bacteria; phylum Ratteibacteria; class UBA8468; order B48-G9; family JAFGKM01; genus JAFGKM01. The sequence goes on along the minus strand of CAYORP010000221.1, from coordinate 11,717 downwards.
GCTCATAGAACATATCAGGTCAATAACGGGAGCCGAATGTAAGGTACTGGGTATCCAGCCGAAGGACGTATCTTTTTCAGAAACAACATCTCCTGAAGTACTGCAGGCAGTGGACAGAATAGCAAAGACCCTCCTCATGTAATCCCCCACGTTCCATACCGAGGCTGGAATGGGGGATTGTCAAACAGAAATTTATGTTATAAACTTCAGGTGATATAAACTTTTACTGAAAGGGGGATGTATTATGAATAAAAGGGAAAAACCGAATATACTGTGGATTTCATTTGAAGATACCAATCCAGTTTACGGATGTTACGGAGATACTGTTGCCAGAACCCCCAATATAGATAGACTTGCATCTGAAGGATGTACATATACCCACTGTTTTTCAACTGCCGGGGTATGTGCTCCTGCCCGTTCGGCTGTGATTACAGGGATGTATCCCATCTCAATAGGAACCCATCATATGAGGACAACCCACACAAATCCGATGGCCCCAGAACTTCCCACGCCCTATTCAGCAGTAATACCCCATTACGTCAGGTGTTTCACGGAATACCTTCGTGCAGAAGGATATTATTGCACAAATAACCTTAAGACTGATTATCAGTTTGACTCTCCTTTTACCGCGTGGGATGAATGCAGCAAAGAAGCGCACTGGCGCAACAGACCCGACCCTGGGCAGCCTTTCTTCGCTGTCTTTAACCCGCTAAAAACCCATGAAAGCGGGATGTGGCCGGAAAACTGCCCTGAGATTACCTTTGACCCTGATAAAATGAAGGTTCCTCCCTACTTCCCTGATACCCTGAAAGTAAGAGAATCTCTTGCCAGAATGTACACCAATATTGAATTCAATGACAGAATCTTCGGAGAGATACTCGGTCAACTTGAGGTAGATGGGCTTGCGGGAAATACAGTTGTTTTCCACTGGAGCGACCACGGTCCCCTGCCCCGGGGGAAAAGATGGCCTTATGATTCAGGTATACATGTGCCTCTGCTCATCCGGTGGCCCGGCCGTATAAAACCGGGCAGTATCAGCGACAGACTGGTCAGCACCATTGACCTCGGACCAACTGTACTCTCAATTGCGGGAATCCCCATCCCGCATCACATACAGGGGCAGGCATTTCTCGGGGGCCAGGCTGCTCCACCAAGGGACTATGTATATGCATCCAGAGACAGGTACGACATATCTTACGATATGGTAAGGGCTGTAAGGGACAGGAGATTCAAGTACATACACCACTACCGTCCTGAACTGCCTTATAACCTGTGGGTGCCTTATAGAAACAGACACCCGATTATGCAAGAAATGTGGAAGGGGTTCATCTCCGGTGAACTTAAGGGCCCTCAACTTCTTATGTTTCAGAACAGACCGCTGGAGGAACTGTATGATACAGAATCCGACCCTTATGAAATCAATAATCTTGTAAACGACTCCGGGCATAAAAAAGAACTTCATCTGCTGCGGAAAGCACTGAACGAATGGATAAAAGAAGTGGGGGATATGGGAAAACTATCAGAATCCGAGATGGTAAGGCAGTGGTATCCTGGCGGGAAACAGCCGCAAACCGCACCGCCTGTCTTTATTCCCATTTCGGAAGAAAATCCCGGGATTGACGGTATCCGGAAAGAAGGGAGATATAAATTTAAAGCTCCTGTTTTGATACAACTTTACTGTGCAACACAGGGAGCATCTGTTGGTTATACAACTGAAGAAGGAGAAAACCCTGTATGGTCATTGTATAAAGAACCGATACCGCTTGAGAAGGGTGAAACAACCTTAAGGGCAAAGGCAATCCGCATAGGATATGAAGAGAGTCAGGACAGTAAAGCAACATTTACCGTGGAATAGGTAAGCGAAGTTTTGTTGTGCATTCCTTTATTTAGCGGACCTTGTTTTCAATAGGAAGTTCTTTGAAGGTCTTTTGCGAACTGACCTTGCCGTTGCGGTCAAAGGTGATACTCCCCAGACTATAATAGTACCAGACCTCGCCACCCCTGAACAACTGTGTTATCTCCTCAGGACTACCGAGCATATCCCTGACTTCTTGCGCTGTCATACCTTTTTTAATACTCTCCCAGGTTTCAGCATCGGGCTTGATATACGACCCCCCCTGCGTGGCAATCTCAAGGTTACGCAGCGCCTTCGTAAGTCTTGTGGTCAACTCATTCAGTCTTTCAATCTCCTCCTGCATCTTCTCCATTTCCTGTTCAATCTTATCCAACCGGGCTTCCATCTCGGTTATTTTAGCAACTACAGAAGTGGTGTCCGTCTTTCCGCCTGTAAGGTCAGCAGTTTGTTCTTCGGCATAACAGCACAGTACCGCAGCCAGCAAAAAAAGCACAATAAATCTACTTCGGGCAGACATATCCATTTTCTCTCTTCTCCCGAATCCTCCCTCGCCCTCCAAATCCCCTCCACCCCCCTTTATTAAAGGAGTTAAAAAGGGGGGATTCACTTTCCCGAATTTTCCATACCCTGATGAAGGAAAAACGAAGGTTTCATCTGTTTAGAAACCTGTAATTTTATATCCAGAAAACCTGGTTACCGTCTTTCCCCGTAAACAGGTCTATTACAAACCATACACCTGCACAGGTATAAAGCCCCAGCGGCAAACCGAGGAAAAAATATTTCAGTTTGTTATATATATTAGCACCGCCATACCTCAGGATTATTGACTTTACCAGCCAGACTATAAATATGGAAAACCATAGGTTGTCCATAAGCCACACAGGTGCAACCAGTATACCTATAGGGTGAAATGGCCACCACAAGAAGTTCTGACGCATAAATAGAAATATACCCATTGTAATAAAACCTACACCCCGGCTGACCCATCCTGTAACATTGGGAGTGGTCGGATGTTTGAGAATTTCAGTAGCGTAACTGTAAGCCGCATTCGGAACACCGCGGAAATACCAACCGTTCAGGTTGATTCCTCCATACCTGTAACCCAGCCACATCTGTATTATTATGGCAGAGAGGATACCGATTGTCATAGAAGATATTATTGCCCAGAAAAGCATCCTTCTGTTTCTATCCGTACTTTTCTCTGTTATTTTTAGACCCATGGAGGTTGAGGTAAGCGGGAATGTTCTCAGGTCTGACGAATACATATAGGTTAAAGCAAGTGCTCCAATTGTCAACGGGGGCAGGCTGGCCGAACCAAACATTGAGACTATCTGGGCTGATGCTATGGATGTAGCAACGAGTGTAGGGATACCACCTTCACACACCACCCTTGTCAGCACAAGCCAGATAACAAATGCAAATATAAGAAACATCAGTGCTACATACCAGTTCATACCTGATATTGTCAGCCACACTGTAAGGAATAGTGTGCCGAATACAAGTCCCCAGAAAGATGCCTTGTACGAAAGTATCTCCTCTGAATCATCCACCTCTCCTTTACCGGTTGCCCCCTTCCAGACATCCTTTAGATGCCCCCGTGCCAGCCATAAACTGTATATTACCATCATCAACATTGCTCCCATACCAAAATGAGCAAAGATAGGTTCCCCTGCACATCCGTATATCCCCACATTTTCAATACTTGATATACCCATTATATTAAAACTTCCACGTATTATCTTGAAAATGGTATTGAAAAACCATAAGGAAAACAGCACGTTGAGGTTAACAAAATAGGTGAATCCGATTACAGGAAAACTGATACGAAAAATCAGATTTATTGTCCTCCTGAATATAGGGATTTGATGTTCAATAGGTATGCCGGGAACAAGAGGGAAGTAATTATGCAAAGCAATTATACTGCCCATAAGAAATGCAAGGGAAAAACCAAGCCACATAAGCGGGTTTTTGAAAAACGGAGGTATCCTGCCCTTCTTCTCCCTGCTGTCTGCTACCATCTCAACAGGCAGGATGGTGAGAGGATAAATAAGTTTCTCTCGTTCCACCCACTGCTTTCTTAACATGGATGCCACACAAACCATCACAAAATACAGTACCAGCAGAAAAGGCAGCCATGCTGCCAGAGGAATGAGCCATGCTGTCCACGGTATCTTCATCCCTTTTGGAAGACCCTCAAAAAAGTACTTTGCTGCTTCCATATCCGTTACTATCAAAAACCGTTTCAGGTTTGGAAGAATCATGGTATCCCACTGGTTTTCAGAAGAGGCATAGTACATAGGCCCCGAGAGCATAGGCAGTATCTGACTTCCCAGTCCCATCTCAGCAACAGAAGAGGCTACCAGCATCATTATATAAACAAGTAACAGTTCCCCAGGAGAAAAAGCAAGACGCTGGTTCACTGTCCTTAATAATGCATTGATGAGAAATACCAGTATAAAAAAGATGGAAATAGCACCGGCAGGCATATGGTCTATTGCCATATAAGAACTGTGGGTGACGTTAACCGAATACTGAGAGACAAAGACAACGAGTATTGAAAGCAGCAGTCCGGCTATAAAAGACCGTCTGGTCAGAAAATTATTCATTACTTTTCTCCTCCACCAGTAATTGCCTTATAAACCAAAGAACTCTTTCGGATTAGTATAACACATCTTTTGTGCAAGTTGAACTGCTACCTCCTCAGGCATCTGTCCCCTCTCAACCATCTCTCCCAGTACATCACTGAGAACCCTGCGGAACATCTCAAACCTGGAACCATAAGAAAGCAGTTTACGGGAATCGGAAACCATCCCGGCGAAACAGGATAAAAGGTCTACAGCCCCTATGTATTCCAGTTGTCTCTTCATCCCTATGGGGTTATCGTTAAACCACCATCCGGAACCAATTCTTACCCTTGAACTAAAGGCACGCGCAACGGTTGCAAGCGTTGCCTGGTGACCAGGGTCCAGACAGTAAAGGACAACCTTGAGACGTCCTTCAAAACGGTTGAGAAAACTTATCAGAGAAGGAAGGAAATTTAGTGAATGTGTTGAAATATCTCCACCTGCATCAGGACCTATCTCCTTGTATAGTTTTTGCCTTGCATTCCTTACCGCCCCGATATGCATCTGGAAGACCCAGCCTTTTTCAGCATTTAACTGTCCCATCTCACCAAAAAGGTAATCAGATAAAACCAGAGACTCATTACAGGTGATAGATTCACTGTCAAGGACTTTCTTAAAAACTTTTTTCGCATCCGCCTTTTCAGACGTTCCCGAAAGGGGTATCTCAATGCTGTGGTCGCTTGACACACAACCGTTTTCTGCAAAATAGTCATGCGACTTCCTCAGGATATCCACAAGGTCTGTAACTGAACTGCACTGTATCTCAAAACGTTTCTCAAGCGAAGACAGGTACTGCCGCCATCCAAGAGAATTTATCTTCAGTATCCTGTCAGGGCGCCATGTTGGACGAATAACGGTACCCCCCATCATTTCATTTACATTTGAATGAATATCCAGTATATCCACCGGGTCATCCGTGGAGCACATCACCTCAATACCTATCTTTTTCAACAGTTGCTGTGGACGGCTTTCTTCTTTTGCAAGGACTCTGGAAGCACTTCCCCAGATTTTCCTGCCCGTTTGAGGACCCAGGTTTTCATCTATACCGAGGTACCTCTTCAGGTCAAGATGAATCCATTCATAAACAGGATTGCCTGCAATGAGTGGAAAGACCTCTGCCATCTTAAGCCACTTCTCTTCAGGCGACGCATCACCGGTAATGTATCTCTCAGGAACAGAACAGTTTCTCAAAGCCGCCCATACATAGTGGTCTGTTGCGGCAAACAACTGCCAGGGATTAGGATAGTTTTTGTTCTCCGCAATTTCTTTTACGTCTGCATGGTTGTGCGGGTCAACAATAGGAAGGTCCGCCACCTTTTCGTATATCCTGTGTGCCGTATCACTGCCGAGAAGATAACCCTTATCCAGAAATCCCATTTCCCCCTCCATCCATATTATCAAATTTTCTCTGTCTTAAGGCACTGTTCCAAGGCATATGCAACCTCTATGATTTTCTCTTCATGGAAAAGTGGAGATATAATCTGTAAACCTACAGGGAGAGAAGCAACCTCACCAACCGGCAGTGTCAAAGCAGGCAAACCCGCCAGATTAACATTGGCGGTAAAAATATCCGAAAGGTACATCTTGATAAGGTCTTCTTTTTTCTCTCCGAGTTTAAAAGGCACCTCGGGAGTCGTCGGAGTAACAAGTACATCCACCTCTTTGAATGCATCAGTAAAGTCTTTTTTGATAAGAGCCCTTACCTTCTGTGCCTTTAAATAGTAAGCATCGTAATATCCAGATGAAAGGACATACGTCCCCAGTATTATTCGCCTTTTTGCTTCCTTGCCAAATCCTTCGCCACGGGTTTTTGTGTACATTTCCTGAAGGTTTGTATAGTCGGCAGTCCGGTATCCATACTTCACTCCATCAAATCTGGCAAGATTGGAACTTGCTTCAGCAGTAGCAAGTATGTAATAAACCGCAATCCCGTATCTGGTATGTGGCAGTGAGACCTCTTTTATTTCAGCACCGAGGTCCTCCATCTTTTTGATTACCTCCATCACCCGGCTTTTTACTCCTGCATCTATCCCTGAGGTGAGGTACTCCTCAGGGATGCCTGCCTTCAGCCCTTTGATATCCTGTTTTAAAAACTTCGTGTAGTCAGGAGGACGGATGTCCACAGAGGTGGAATCTCTCTCATCTCTTCCTGCAAGAACATTCATCATAATGCTGGCATCCCGGACATCCTTTGTTATAGGCCCTATCTGGTCTAAAGAGGAGGCAAAAGCGATGAGTCCGTATCTTGAAACCCTGCCGTAGGTGGGCTTAAGTCCAACAACACCACAGAATGCCGCCGGCTGTCGTATAGAACCTCCTGTATCAGAACCGAGAGCGCCGTAACAAAGATTGGCTCCGACCGCTGCCGCCGAACCTCCTGAAGAACCTCCGGGTACGCGCTGTAAGTCATAAGGATTTCTGGTGGGACCAAAAGCAGAACTTTCGGTTGAAGAACCGAAGGCAAACTCATCCATGTTTGTTTTGCCTGTTATTATGGCTCCAGCCTGTTTAATCTTTTCTATAACCGTGGCATCGTAGGGAGGATAAAAATTCTCAAGCATCCTGGAGGCACAGGTGGCAGGCATCCCCATGACACATATGTTATCTTTTACTGCAATGGGGATACCTTCAAGCACGCCGAGTTTCTCTCCTTTCCCTATTTTCTCGTCAACCTTTCTTGCCTCTGAAAGGAGGTTTCCGTTTATATGAAGGTAGCTGTGCAGTTCCCTGTCCGTTTTTTCAATCTGTGCGAGTAGGGCATTAACAACCTCAACACAAGAAACCTCTTTTTTCTCAAGGAGTCCTTTCAATCCCCATATTGACAGATTGAGTATATCCATCTCTCTTTTAAGGTGTCCGATAACTGTGTATTCATTCTTTCATCTGAGGTATTTACGCGGGTCAGTAATTTTGCCTTCAATACTGCTGGCAGCAACAGTGGCAGGAGAAGCAAGATATATAAAGGCATTCTGGTTCCCCATCCTTCCCTTGAAATTCCTGTTTGCTGTTGATATGACATTCTCCCCGTCTGAGGGAACCCCCTGGTGTGTCCCAACACATGGGCCGCATCCCGGGTTGGTTATGCAGGCTCCTGCCTCAGCCAAAATCTGCATATACCCATTCTTCATACACTCAAGGTAGATACTCCTGGAGCCGGGTGTACAGATAAGTCTGACCCCGGACTTAACCTTTTTACCCTTAAGAATCTTTGCAGCAACTGCAAAGTCTTCTGTTCTTCCGTTGGTACAGGTCCCTATAAACGCCTGCTGTATCGCGGTTCCTTCAACCGCTTCCACGTCCGCAACGTTGTCTACAGCATGAGGCTTTGCCACCTGAGGTGACAGTTTGGAAACACTTATCTCCACTTCCCTTTCATATACAGCATCTTTATCAGGAAAAACCGGCTTGCAATTTTTTACTCCATGGTCATTTAGCCACTTCTTTGTCTTCTCATCCGCCTGCATAATTCCGCACTTCGCTCCCACCTCTGTTGTCAGGTTGCATATTGTAAACCTTGCCGCAACTGAAAGGGCGCTGATTGTTTCTCCTGCTATCTCCACACTTTTATAAACTGCTCCCTGTGCCGTGAGTTTTTTTACCATATACAGAGCAACATCCTTCCCGAAAACCCCCCGGGGTATTTTACCGTTGACGATAACCTTCAAAGTCTCGGGAACCTTAAACCACAAACGTCCTGTTAACAGGGCAATCGCAAGGTCTGTTGAACCGACCCCGCATGACATAGCATTCAGAGCTCCGTAGGTCGGGGTATGGCTGTCTGCTCCCAGTATCAGGTCTCCGCACTTCACCAGTCCTTTTTCAGGCAGCAGAACGTGACACACCCCTTCGCCGATATCAAAGAGCCTCATCCCGTGTTTTGAGGTAAAATCCCTCATCATTTTATGCAGTGCCGATACCCCCTGGCTCTGACTTGGACTGTTATGGTCTATGACAAATGCCGCTTTATTCCGGTTAAAAACCTTTCCGGCGTTAAACTCCTCAAATGCCTTTATAACAAGAGGTGCAGTTCCGTCCTGTGCCATCAGGAAATCCACACGGGCAAGTATGATATCACCTGCATATACAGACCTGCCCGAATGAGTAGAAAGAATCTTCTCCGCTATTGTCTGTCTCATCTTTTTATGGGGTCAGTGTTAACAACTGCCTTACCTCTTCCGGATGTCTGGCAATAAACATCAGTTCTTCATCCGTTAAAGGTAACTGGTTAGCAACGTTTGCATATCTGGCAAGAGTCAGTATATCTCTTGCTTCCTCGTCATCCTTGAACTTTACCGCAAGTTTGCCATAGACATTCCTGAGACCCTTGATACCGCTGTATTCACCTAAAAGTATCATCCTGCCGCTCTCAACAATCTCATGACCTCCTCTGCCAAGTTCTTCAAAATCATACAGTTCGTAGTTTCTCCTGTCCTTCAAAGCACCGTCCACGTGTATACCTGAAGAGTGGGCAAAGGCGTTCTTGCCAACACCTACCTGGTTTATGGGAATAGGCACCCCGAATGCATATGAGGCATAGTGCGAAATCTTCCATGCCATCTTCAGGTTGATTTTTTCATCAAGTTTATATTTATCTGCAAATCCTGCGGCATATCTGAGTGCAAGTATAACAGATACGAGGTCCGCATTACCTGCCCTTTCTCCCATCCCGTTAACTGTTGTATTGATATAGGCATCAACACCCGCGTCAACAGCGGCCTTAGCCCCTGCAACTGAATTGGATATAACCATCCCCAGGTCATTATGACAGTGCAGTTCTATGGGTATTTTTACCTCTTTTGCAATCTTATATACCCTGTCGTAGATGGTAAATGGAGAATCATAACCGAGCGTATCACAATACCGGACCCTGTCCGCACCGTTTTCTTGGGCTACAGCAGCGAACTCAACCAGTCTGTTGAGTTTTGTCCTTGAAGCATCTTCAGCATTCACACCAATGCTCTTTATACCCTTTTGTTTCGCAAGTTTTAAAGCATCCTTCATGGCACGTACCACATCCTTAAACTTCATCTTCCCTTGAAATTTACCCACAATCATCTGTTCAGAAGTGGATATTGAGATATTTATATGCTCCAGTTCAGGTATATTCTTAAATGCCTCTTCAACATCCTGCGGTATAGCCCTCATCCAACCCGAGAGACGGATGGGCGAGATAACCTTCCGCTTCGCAAGTTTTATGTTGGCATTCAGGTAGTTTATCTCATGCCCTGTTGTAGGAAAGCCTGCCTCACTCTGAAAAATGCCCATCTGGTTAAGGTAGTAGTTAAGCATTGTCTTTTGCAGTTTGGAAAGCCCCAGGTGTGCAGTCTGTACCCCATCCCTGTTTGTTACGTCAATTATGTTTATCTTGTTCATTGTTCACCTCCATCTTTTTTGTAGGAGAGGTCTCCCGACCTTGATATTATCGGCATCAGGAGATGCTTCCCACAAATCCACCCTGCCTCCCACATCATATCTTGCAGTTCTTTACATCAACTGCGGATTCTGCGCCTGATGGGGATGCCTGTCACCTTTATAAACCTTCAGTTTCTTGAGCATCTGCCTGCCAAGTTTAGTCTTTGGCAACATCCCCTTAACAGCAAGGGTAATGACTGTCTCTGGTTTTCTGTTTATAAGGGAACCGAGGCTTTCTTTCTTCAGCCCCCCCATGTACCCACTGTGTTTGTAGTATGTTTTATCTGAAAGTTTTTTACCGGTTACCTTTACCTTATCGGCATTAATCACCACTACGAAATCACCTGTATCAACGTTTGGTGTCCATACAGTCTTGTGCTTACCCATAAGGATACGAGCCACCTCGCTTGCAACCCTGCCGAGAATCCTGTTACCTGCATCTACCAGATACCATTTCCTCGTAATATCTTCCTTTTTTGCTGATACTGTTTTAGGCATTTGTCTCCTCCATCCTGAATTATTTGTTGGTTCGTAAACAAAAATTATACCACCTGTCTATACCTTCCGTCAAAAATATGGAAAACCCTCAAATTCCAACATAAGGATTATAGGGATGAGAAATAAGAGAAAAGGAAAGGGGTGCTGGTGTGATGAGTAAGGAGCACCGCATAGCACTAAGGGCGAGAAGGTGAGCCCGTTGACCGACGCCCGTAAGACTCGCAGAATTGAAAGCGAGTCCACAGGGCAAGAGAGGTGCGAGTACGGAAGTACAGTATCCAAATTTGGGAAAAGGCAGTCAAGGAGCGGCCTGAGGGAAATAAAAGTGTCGTATCAGAGTTTTCGGTTAATCCAGTATGTTCTTTTTTATCTCTTCCAGCAATCGCTTGGCATTAAGGATATCCTGAATCTGTTGTTCCCCGCTTATCTCACGCTCAATGGTCAGAGGTCCACGAAACCCTATGGCATACAAAGACGGAATTACCTCCTGAAAATTAACCTCACCCTCTCCTATGGGAACCTCCCTGCCCATCTGGCCTGGTGTCTGCGGCCATATCCCGTCTTTACAGTGGGTGTTGACCACAAACTCACCAAATGCTTTTATCCCATCAAGAGGTCTGCCCATACCGTAAAGGATGAGGTTGGCACAATCAAAGTTTACGCCGACATTATTCAATCCAATATCGTCAATCGTCCTGCGTAAAACATCCGGAGGCTCCTGTCCTGTTTCAAAGGCAAAGGTCTGTCCGTTGGCACCACAAAAACCTACAAATGCCCTCATGGTCTCAATAAAACCTTTATAGATAAGACTTGCAGGGTCTGCAGGAATAAAGCCCATGTGACTGGTAACCGTCTTTACACCTATCTTTTTTGCCCAGTTGGAAACGCGACAGGCATGAACCACCCTGACAGCCCTTGTCTCTTCCGGAACAAGCCCGATAGTTCTGGGACCATCAACCAGATTCCATATGTGTCCCGTGTACATAATAAATACGGCACTGATATGTATCCCTGTTTTTTTGATAGACTCTTTGACATCCTGTGTCAACTCTTCCGCCCTTTCCCCGTATATATACTCATCAGGGGGATTTGCCAGTTGGCATGTGGTAAATCCCATCTCTTTTACCTTCTGCAGGGCAGTTAGTGGGTTATCTCCCAAACTTGTCATAACACCGAGAGGCAGAACACCCTCCATTTTTTGTAGAGCAGACATTTTCTTTCCCCTCCTCGTAAGTATTCAGCAAACCCCATCAATTCTCACAGAAACTTCACTTTCCCCTCACCTTAATCCTCTCCCCAAGGGGCGAGGAATAAAAGGCGGAATCCTC
>CAYORP010000220.1:0-3935 GCA_964406415.1 uncultured bacterium | reverse complement strand
ATCATTGGGAACCGAACGGTAAAAGAGGTACTTTTGAAGACAGATGCTATCATTTGCGAATTAGGGGAGAAGATAGGTTTTACTTCACAAGGTATTTTATATCGTAATATCCCGAACAAAAGAATGCCGTCAAGAAACAGTCCCACCAATGAAGCCGGGAAAACTGGCTCAACCATGCTAAAAGAGAGTATTATTCTACTAAAGAAATTATAAATCTCTTATTTCTCTGAAAAGTTGGGGCAATTTATTTTCAAAAGTTCTGAAACCAGTCCCGTGATTTCTTGCCATTGTGCCCTTATCGTGCAGACGCAGATCAACCAGAATGTTTTCTGCTCTGAATTGGTCTGCTAATAAATCTGGAGAAGTCCCCTTTAATAATTGTGCACGGTAGAAATGAAACCATTCTTTACCGTCTCTTTCTTCAGCGAAAGCCGATACAAGAACCAATGCAGGAATTTTTTTGAGAAACGTTTCTGCTAATTGTTTCAATGACCATATTGCTATTATTGTTCCAGAAATATGCCTTACCGATATGTTTTGGTCTGATATAGATAAAAACAATCCAGCACTATTCGGCTTCAATGATATAGTATAGTAAAGCCCTTTTCGCCCGTTTTTATCTAAACTCCCATATTCTTTTACCGCTTTTAACGGTGGTATTTGCCAAACTTTCCGATTGAAAGTAAACAAGGTTATCATATTATTGCTATCGGTGCGATGGGCTTTAAGTTCTGCTTCTCCAATATCAGGTAAAGCAATATTATTTTCTTTCAATCCGAGATATGTCTCCAATGTATAGCCTATACCTGTAGGGCTTTTACGGGAAGAAGGGATAAATCCTTTTTTCTTTAAAGTGTGAAACTTTTTCTTGAATTCTTGTAGATTCATATCTTATTCCTTGAAATTAATATCTTTGTCAATTGGATGTGAATGAAATATACCAAACAATTTTAGCATATACAGCCAAATATGAGAAAAATTTGTATAGGTTTGGGTGATAGAGTTATACTTCAACAACCGCCCTGTGATTACGCAAGCAAAGACCTGCGGCTGCCTTGATTATAAACTATTGATGAGCGAGATGGTTTGAGTTATTCCTTTCTGTACTTTTTTATTGACTCTGTGAAAGATTTAAACTGTTCCTGTAGTGTTTCACTGAAGGTTTTTATCTCTTCATCTCCAATTATTTTGTAAGTATACATAGATACAAGGGACGAAAACATCTTTAAACGTGAATATCCCTCGTCAAAGCAATCATACAGGATTTTCTTTGTCTCTTCCATCTTATCGGTGGTTTTCCAAAATTTTTCAGTCGGTGATTTATCCGGTTCTGTCAGTTCGTACCTCAGTTCTCTATTCTTCTTTTCCAGATACTTTTCTCTCACCTGAGGAAGAAGTTTTTTAAACTGCTTCCAGTCGGATTCTTTGGGTTTATCAATCATTGTGTGCCTCCGGGTAATAATCTATACATGGCGACATAAGTCTCTGCACATTATCCTTTTTTTAGATACCCCCTCACCTTAATCCTCTCCCCAAGGGGCGAGGAATAAAAGGCGGAATCCTCCCCCCTCCGAGGGGGAGGCGAACGTGGTTCACTGAACTATTACAAATTATCAAAGGTCATGATTTTCCTTTTTTACCCATTTTGTATACTGTCTGTCTCCCTGTTTTTCAATTGTTTTTTCCTCTCTCATTTTATTTAACACCCTTCTCAGGGTACATTCTTTCACAAAAGGGAACTTCCCTTTCAGCATAGAGAAGGTAAAACTCAGGGGCATCTTTTCCTTTATATCTTTATGTAATTCAAAATAACTGCCTCCCTTGTTTTCAGGTGATTTACCGTATCGGGCTATGGTTTCCGAAATTTTGTAGTGGGGACGGTCCTCCTGATGAGACTTTACTGCTTTGAAAAATCTTAGTGTCCATTCGTTGGCGAGTTTTCTATTACCGGCAAAAACTATCTGTACATTAGGGTGTAAGGTATACAGTTCTCCTATGACTTTGGCGGCGAATGAGGGTTTATAATACCTAATCTTTTTGACATTCAGAAAATCAGAATAGTTTGCTTCTACAATCAAAGCCGCATGCCGGTAACCTTCCATTTCTCCCAGTTTTTGATGCAGTATTTGTATGTCGGCAAAACCGTTCAACATATTGTCGTAGGTTTTTCTTTCCACTACGGCTGTTATTCCTTCTTCTGTCAGCAGTCCATAGTCTCCCGCGGGCAAGGATTTTTTCTCCACGGTGCAGTTTGTGAACTTCCAACCGTACCTTTCCTGTGTATCAATCAAGACGTGTATGTCGCTTTCTCCCTGGGCGGTAAGTTTAACCCTCGGTTTTCTTTCAGTAAGTCCTTTCTGGGTTCTCCAGAATATCTGCTCATATATACCTTCCCCGTTTTTATACATTTTGGTCAGGAAGAGGAAGTCGCACCTTTTATTGATGCTTCTGTCCAGAATGACAGCGAGGCGTTTCCCGTACCGTTGAAGAGAAAGCACCTTGACCCTTTCTATCTCTTCTTCGTTTTCCTGAGGAGACGGTTCCGACCTCAGGCAGAATATATGTCCTTTGGTACCCGGCCACCTGTCACCGACAGCAAGAGACAGGAGTACTTCTTCCCCTTTTTTGATGTACAGTTTATAGGGGAATTTTTCATTGCCTGTTTTTTTCAGTATCCAGAATGTATCGTCCATAGTTACATTTTATAATAACGGTTAAGAAAATCAAGCAAGGTGTATAATCTGAGTAATCCGGGAATACTTTCTCTATTTAGAGATTGCTTCGTCATAAAAAGCATTCCTCGCAATGACAAAGTGGGGGGAGGTGCAATGACAAAGTGGTGAGGGGCGCAATGACAACAATGGGACATTATTTACTGGATATCAGTTGCGGACGTAGACCTGATACTGGTATTCTATCTGGATTTTTCCCCCGGACTTTATTGGAATTTCCCATGTAAGGCGACATTTTGGGTTTACCTTTTTCAGTCCCTTTGCAATCTTTTCTATTCTGGCCTCGGGACCGGCGGAAACAACCTCTCCGGATAGCATCTTGGTGATGCTTAGTGTAACTTCCCTGTTCTTGTAGTTGGTTGCGTTCAAAACACCCTTTACATCCACAAGGTCGTAACTGGAACCGTAGAAATTGGCGGCGTTGCGCTGTCGGTTAACCTCATATTCCGCCTGCTCCGCCTTTATGTCCACCGCCTGTGTGATGCGCAGGTTGCTCTTTGCAGAGGGACTCGTATAGTACAGGGTGTCCTGTCCGAGTATCTGTCCATCCTGTACAGTCATAGCGGGTGCGGTTGTCCATGGCACTTTTCCAGTATTCGTCAGCCGCAAACTATGCCAGACCTCTTCCGTTTTTGGAGATTTGTCATCTCTCTGGTAGCGTTCCTGTTCGTCAAGAACGTCGCCTATCTTCCACTCATAGATGTGTTCGTAAGGAACCTCCATCTCATATAGTGGATAGTATCCGCGCTCCCCCTTTTTAAGGGATATGTTTTTCTTTTCATACAGGAAAAGTTCTTCCATAGTCTGTCCCTCGGGTTTTGTTATGTAGCCGGCAAATGTTTCTCCGACAGGAGCGTTGTACATAACAGCCCTCTGTGTCATTACATCAGCACGCGGCCTGCCCGGAGGATTGGCAAGGTTGTTTAAAAATGCCGCAAGGTCTCCCTGCCGCGCAATGGGGGATACAACCTCGGAAAACTGGAAATTGGGGAAACCTGAGATAAAATTGACTGTGACACCTTCAAGGTCGCCTATCTCGTTTATTATTTCCGCCTTTGTCATTATGCGTGCCTTTTTTGGGTCGGTGATGTCAACTGAACAACTTGGTGCCCATGTGATGCCTTTGGTCAGATACTGGAACCCAATTTTCCCTTTTCCCGTTGCGTTTATCTCCAGTGCGGCTCCTGATTTTTTGCGTTCTAT
>CAYORP010000219.1:0-2982 GCA_964406415.1 uncultured bacterium | reverse complement strand
TAAAGACTTAACCTATATAATAATAGATGTAAAATGCTATCTTGCATCAAAACCGGACCCCAAATAGCATCAAACCAAATCTTGAAAGACAGCAATCACTGGCAGTTATGTTCAGGAACCTATCTTTATATGATTTATGGACTTATGTCTGATTTTCCTTTTTTGTAAATATAATGTTGAAGAATTTTTATAAAACATAACGAGTGTCCGCAGTAAAAAATTCTGTTGCGGTTTTTTATGTATCCTTTGTGTAAATTGTCAATATTTTTTTAGTAGTTAAAGCCCTATAAATAAAAACTTAAGTGACGTAATTTAATAAAATGTTTTAAGATGGAAAATACCTGAATCCTACCTTATGTTGATACCCTGTATTTGTCAATAAGTTAACATAATATTTCTTATCCGACGTTTAATTTGCAAGTTTTTGAATGTGAATAACTTAAGTTAGCATTTTATCTTTTATAAATGGTAGGCAAAATACTCCTTCCTCTCATTGGAGGCGTTTTTGCCGTGGCAATCCGGTGCTCTCTGCATTACGGGAGCCTTCTCTTTTTACTCAGGCACGTCCGTAAGAGATATCAATATGGATTTTCTCGGGAAAAACTTACTCAGCATGTTTGTTATAACCAGACCATCATAAAAAAAGACGAATCCGCTTACCAGGAAACACGCTAAACTATTCATAAATAAGAACATAATTACTGTTGAGATTGCCAGCAGACTTATTATCACTATATATACTACAGTATATTCTTTTGCCACAGTGAAGATTTTTTCAAGAATCTTTCTTACCTGGAACCCCTTTTTTATCTCATTTTCTTCAAGATACAGGCATACGGCAAATGGCAGAAAATAAAGGGCTATCAGGAGTAACAGCGTACCCATAATGTTTAAAACCTGGCCTCTGAAGTAAAATAAAGAGAGAATTTTACCTCCGGAAAGGGAAAGCATAAAGCGTCCGCCCAAAAACATCAATAAAACAGGTATTATAACGTAACTGACACATATACCGAGTAGAAATAAACCTTTTATAAAAAGCCCCTTGATATTTTCTTCCCATTTGACGCATGACTTATCCTGCTCTATATTTTTTTTAAGTTTAGTTCCGAGATAACCCAGAGCGATAAGGTTGATAACGGGGAAGAATGTTAAAACCCCCCCTATGAGTAAATTCATCACCCTTTCCCGATTTTTTAAAGGTTCCTTAAATGCTTCTATAATTTTCTTCTTCATAACCTATTTCCCCATTATTTCAAGCATCTCCTTGACCGCCCTTTCAAGTCCGACAAAAACCGCCCTGCCGATTATGCTGTAACCAATGTTAAGTTCCTCAATGCCATTTATTTTACATATTGCCGGAGTATTTTTATATTCAAGTCCGTGCCCTGCATTGACCCTGATTCCGATGGATAGAGCATATTCTGTGGCCTTGCGTATCTTATCTAACTCATAATTAACGTCTTTTTCGGTCATTGCATTGGCATATCTTCCTGTATGAATCTCTATAAATTCTGCTCCTGTATCCTTACCTGCCGCTATCTGTTTCTTATCCGGTTCAATGAACAGGCTGACCTTTATCCCGGCATTTGTGAATTTATTTACGTTGTCTTTTATCCTGTTAAAATTTTTTATCACATCCAAGCCGCCTTCAGTAGTCAGTTCTTGCCTTTTCTCAGGTACCAGCGTTACCTGATACGGTTTTACATTCAGGGCAATTTCTACTATCTCCTCAGAGAGAGCCATCTCCAGATTAAGCCGTGTTTTTACGGTTTTTTTTAATAGATAAATATCCCTATCCTGTATGTGTCTTCTATCCTCCCTTAGGTGGCTTACGATTGAATCACATCCTGCGAGTTCACATAAAACTGCGGCGTATACAGGGTCTGGAGTCTCCCCTTTTCTTGCCTGTCTTAATGTTGCTATATGGTCTATATTTATTCCCAGTTTCATTTGTCCTTTTCCTCCAGTATTTCCTTTAAATTATCAATCAGAACAGAATTTTCTTTTTCCGTACCGATGGTTATCCTTATATAGCCGGGACCTATTCCTGTCATATTCCTTATAATTATACCCCTCTGTTCCAGTTTTTTTATTATCTCCGAGGCATCTCTTTTAAGATTGCACAATATAAAGTTGGTCTGTGTCGGGAAACAATCTATTCCCAGTTCACTGAGTCTGGGATAAAGATAACGTTTACCTTCTGTGTTATTCGTTATAGATTTTTTTACGTGTTGTTCGTCGTCAAGGGCTGCCAGGGCGGCTTCCTGAGCGGTCAGCGTGGTATTGAAAGGGGGTCTTATCCGTTCCAGAAAACTGATTATCTGGCTTCCGGCTATTCCATATCCTATCCGCAACCCGGCAAGTCCGTATATCTTTGAAAACGTCCTTGCTACAATGACATTCTTATTTTCTATATAAGGGAAGGCGGTGCCGAAGTTTTCATCCTCCACATATTCTCTGTATGCCTCGTCAGAGATAATAACGATATCGTCGGGGACCTTTTTCATAAACTCATCCATCTGCTTCCCGGTAATTATATTCCCTGTTGGGTTGTTCGGATTACACAGTATTATAACTCTGGTTCTCGGGGTAATCTTATCAAGAAACATATTCAGGTCATAAGAAAAGTCAGGGTTAAGTGGTATTTCAACCGCCGTTGCTCCTATGGTATATGCAAGAATTTTGTAGATAAGGAATGAAGGGGCTGGATACATAACCTCTTCACCGGGATTTATAAACGCTGTCATTGTCATGGATATTATCTCACTTGAGCCGCTGCCGAGAATAATACTGTCTTCGGGATATTCCATAAGACCTGAAATCTTTTTCTTCAGGTAGTACCCCGAGCCCTCGGGATATCTGTATACCTTATCAGCACACCTTTTGATTGCCTCCACTGCTTTCGGAGACGCTCCAAGAGGATTTTCGTTAGATGCGAGTTTAATAATCTCTTTCATCTCCAGACCATATTCTCTCTGGAGT
>CAYORP010000218.1:0-31445 GCA_964406415.1 uncultured bacterium | reverse complement strand
TGATAATCTCTATATCTTTTTCTTCTTCCTGATAACTGCCGAAGTTCATTGCCCCCAGGCAGATACGCGAAACCTTCAGTCCTGTATCTCCTAAATTTGTATATTGCATATCCATAGCTTCCTCCTTTTCAACCTGTTTTTTGACATATCATCCCGAGGTGGATTGATGTAAAAATGTTAAATTTAGAATCTACAGTTTATATTTAAACACACAGAGATTTTTTGTCAAACAAGAAGGTAGATGCTGCGGTTTTTATTTTTCCCTGACTATTTTTATTCTGACTTGCCACGCCTGAAAAGATTTAGTAATCATGGGAATTTTTCTATCTTATTCTGGGGATTGATTTCCACATATCTGGATTGGAACCGAGAGAGGATTTCAGTTTTTCTGTAACCTTGTCCAGTCTTGAAACAACGTCTTTTGGCAGTTTCAGATTTCCTGCCTTGCTGTTTTGAATAATCTGGGATGGTTTGCGAGCACCGGCAATGACAAAAGAGACACCCTTTCTGGCAAGCAGCCATGCAAGAGATATCTCAGCCATAGAAATGGAAAGTTCATCTGCAATCTCACCTATCTCCTTTATTGCATTAAAGGTGAGTTCCTCAACCCCTTCTTCGTTGTGTCCAGTCTGTGGGCGTGACATAGAGAAGTGTCTCGTCCTTGCCCTACCTTCAGGCACCTCATCCGGGGAAGAAAATTTTCCTGTCAGCAGTCCCTCTGCTATTGATGAATAACAGGCAATTCCCACACTGTTTTTTATGCACTCAGGTAGAATTTCAAACTCCACAGCCCGGAAAAGCAGGTTGTAGGCAACCTGATTTATTTTTACCTCGTAATATTTCAGGATGTCGTTTAAGTCACGCCTGCCGAAGTTGGAGACAGCACACATCCTTATCTTACCCGCTTTCTCCAGTTTTTTTACTGCATTAACGGTTTCTTCCAGCGGTATATTCCAGTCAGGCCAGTGTAGATAATATAAATCCACATAGTCGGTCTTCAGACGTTTTAAACTTTCTTCACACCTTTTTGTTATCTCATCAGGGGATAACCTTGCTGTTTTTGTTGCTATTACAACCCTGTCTCTCAGTCCGGAAAGGGTTTTACCCAGAAGTTCCTCAGAGTAGCCGTTACCATATGCCTCTGCAGTATCAAAAAAGTTTACCCCGTTGTCAAGTGCAGTTTTGATGGTCTCTATGGATTCTTTTTCATCCTGGGGCCCCCATGTAGCATCCCCCACTATATTCCAGCAGCCCATACAGACTCTTGAAGCACCCAATCCACCCAGTTTAATATATTCCATTTGCTCATTAATATTTTACAGTATATTCAATAAAAATCAACACAGTAAAGATAATTCCAGTTCAAGGTAGCCGCAGGTAAAGAGAATTAAAATATAAAGCGGTATATCTTCCAGCCGGGGAGTTCTTTTTCAAGAAGAAGAAAGTCCGCCCCTGTGTTATAAATATCCCCGTACCTGTAATATATACCGTCCAGTATGCTCCCGGGTGTTGGTTCATATAGAAGGAGAAAAGACGGTTTGTCTGCAGGATAGATGTTGTCCGCATAAAAATCAAATATGTGCAGGAGGTTGTCTGAAGAAACTGCATAGTGTTTGAGTATATACCCCCTGTAACCTGTTATTATAAACCTTGCGTCTTCAGGAAACCGTTCAATCTGGCGTATCAGTTTAATCTCGTCCATAACCCTGTTTTTTGTTCTTCTTATCTCACCGCCAATCGTATGAACGGGGCTGACGAAGATGTATGCAAGGGCAAGTAGAATCAGTACAGATGATACCTTCACAGTTTTTGAAGGCGTATATCCTGAAGACTGAAACGAAAGAATTTCAACCAGCAGTAAAAAAAGCAACGGGATAAACGATATCTGAGAAAAAGAAAAGCCCTGCAGGTAAAAGGAGATACCTCTCAGGAAATAAAAGAAGTCTCCCAGGATAAACCAGTTGAATAAACCCCAGACAAATACAGTGTAGACCGGGGGCAGTAAGGCGAGAAGCAGCGTACCTTCCTTAAAGGATGGTGGGTGCTTTCTAAAAAGTGTTACCGCCACAAACACGAGTACGATAAAAAGTGCATAAAGCAGTCCCTCTACTGTCGTGATAAGCATAAGGGATAAAAATAGTGTCATAAAGAGGAGAGGGCGCATCTGCTCTTCTTTGAGATACAGGAGCATGTAGACCAGAGAGCCCGTAAAGAAGAATATGAAGGTAGCAGTGTCTGAGCCGGAGGTAGAGGTAAATGCAAAAAGAGGGTGCAGGCCGAATAAAGCGAGAAAAAAAACTCTTGTCAGTCTGTTCCAGTTATAATTCTTCATCAGGGTGTTCAGAAAGAGCACCGAACCCGCACCAAAAAGGGCAGATATAACACTGCCCATAAACAGCGTATTTATCTCAAGAGGCAGGAGGGCAAAAGGCGTCCTGAGTATCGCCGGAAGCGGAGGTAGCAGTACAGAGCCAATAATGCTCTGCTTTGCATTCTGGTTTCCCGCTATAATATCAAGGAACTGTTGAGTGCGTATGATTAATTCTTCCGGTAGATACCCGATGTGTATTTTAATATATACTGCCGCAGACAGATAGACTGTGAAAAATGTGAGAAAGATAATGTGCTGTTCGGACGAGAATTGTTTTTCAGTCATTATGGCCTCCGAACCTGAAAAATCCATGTTTTGTCTTATCCCAGTAAAAAGGATTTACAATCAGTTGTATAAAACCTCGCCACGCACCTATACTCATAAGAACCCAGTAAGGAGGTATCAAAAAAGCATACTTAACAAGGTCGTAATATCCCCTGTGTGCTGCCCCCACAGCAACTGTATATATGAATGCGAAATTGCCGAGGAAAAGGCATACAGCCCCCATGGCAAAGACTGCAGGTGGAAAGAAGACTGCCATTATATCCCAGCGTGTCAGAATCCATATTGCAAGGAAAATCCAGTAGAAAGGGTTAATCAAAAGAGAAAAGAACATTCCTCCTATCAAAAGATGGAAGTGTATAATCTTTTTTATACCTATCTGTTTCAACAGGAGGGCAGGGTGCTTGAGGTGCACAAGATATGTCTGGATGTGTCCCTTGACCCATCTTGACCTCTGGGGCAGCCAGTATCTGAGGTTACTGCAGGCTTCTTCCCATGTTGTTGAGTCAAGCATAAGTGTGCGGTAGCCGGAGCGGTATATCCTGATGCCGAGGTCGCAGTCTTCGGTAACGTTGAAAGCGTCCCATCCTCCCAGTTCTTTAATCTTCTCCGTAACAAAGTGGTTTGACGTCCCTCCAAGAGGTATGGGAGCATCAATCAGACCGAGAGCGGGAAGGTACAGGTCAAACCACATGGAATATTCAAGGGTAAACCAGCGGGTTAGAAGGTTCTGCCGCTGGTTATAAAAGTTAAGTTTTGCCTGAAGGCAGACGACCCTTTCAGGGGACATGGAAAACCCTGCGATGCTCTTTTTTAACTGGTCAGGTTCAGGTATATCTTCTACATCATATATGACCGTATATTTCCCCTTTGCCAGAGAGAGTCCGACATTACAGGCACGGGGCTTGGTTTTCGGTATTCCATCGGGCACAATGACCATGCTGAAAGAGGGGTGAAGATTCAGACTTTTGCACGCCTCTATTGTTTCGGTGTCGTCCTCTTCAAGTAGAAGTTTTATGTCCATCTTTTCAATGGGATAGTCCATCTTTTCAATGGATTCAACTATCTGTCTTAAAACCTCTGTTTCCCTGTATAGTGGTACAAGTATGGTGTAAATCGGCAGATGTTCATCCGTTAACTGGCTGATTTCTTCAGCGGAGACCCTTAACATACCTTCTTTACGACCCGAACGTAATATTATTACCACCTTGTAAAACATAAATATCAGATAAAAGAGCATCACTGCAAGGTTCACATATATGAATGCCCTGTCAGGTCTGTAAAACCAGCCATAAATAAGGACTAAAATAATAAACGCAGATATAAAAACCTGTTTTTTTGAAAGTACCTCCCGGGCGCTTTCCTGATAACTCAAAAACTGCTCTTTTATCTGGGACTTATCCATTTTTTTATGTGTTCAGATAACCTTTCCGCCAGAAACTTCTGGGTTGCAACATTTGGAAAAGAAGAAAGTGTATTTGCCGTCCTGTAATAAGTTCCTATTTTTTGTTTTCCATCCGGCAGTGAACTGTAAAGGTCTAACAATAATATTGACTGTCTCAGACCGACCTCTTTTATGGCAACCGCAAGAGATGTTGATTGTTCAACCTTACCCGGTACTGCAGGAGGTACAATGAGCATACACTGAACATTATTTGTTTGCAATACTGTCACAAAAAAAGAAAGCAGGTTTTTAAATTCTTTATTCACCTCAAGCATATAGTTTATTTCATTCTGTCCGGGTACAAACAGGAGCATATCCGGATTCTGGCTCAGTATCTCGTTCATTTTTATAAGAGCCAGCAGCGGGGAATAATAAGGTATGGATGCTTCTATTCTCACTGGTATTATCTTAGGTCTGTTGTTTTCCCTGTCCACAAGACTGCTTACAAATTGTTCGCAATAGGTTTTACCGTCAGGAGGATTCTGGCCATGGCTGCTTACAAGTACAATTCTTGAGATATTATTTTTAAGTCCTGAATAAGATGAAACCTTTTCTGGTATGCTTTTTGTTCTTATCAGTACCTGTTTCCCATGCTGGTCTTCAATCTTTCCTTCAGAAAGGTTCAATGCAGGAATCTTCTCCATTGGTTCAAGAAAGATGATATCTTTACGTATAATGGTATGTCCGTTATACTTAAGAGAAAGACGTATTTCAGAAACCTCAGGAGAAACAGAAAAAGAGGTCTCCCTTGATTTGTAGGGTTCAAGACTTATAGCCTCTGTGGTGTTAGAAAGACCTTCACTGCTGCGTGTAAAAACTTCACGGGATACTGAGAGTGTGATAGGTTTCTCAGTATAGTTTCTTACCCAGTATTTAATACCAGCCATTTCTCTTTCGTCATAAACCATCTTGTTGCTCATCACTCCCATATTCAGACTGAACCTCTCTGCTTTTATAGTCTCTTTTTCTATTTTGACCGGTATCGTTATTTTGTTTTTCCCTTTCTTATCCATGTCGGTAATAGTAAGACTGATATTATATTCCCTGCCTGCGACAAGTGTGTGCTCGGGTTCTTTCTTGTCACTGTATGTTCCATCACCAAAGTTCCAGCGGTATGCAATTTCTTTCCCCTCAGGTGAAAATGTTTTGTTTATAAATTTCAGGGTAACAAACTCCTCTTTCAATCCTTTGAACCGGATATTCCTCACAGCGGTGAATCTGAAAAAGGCGTACGGCGTGGAGTCTTTTTCTTCAAAAGAGTTCTGAACTGCGTTCAGGGAAGATATAAAAAATTCTTCCGGGATAATCTCAAAATCTTCATCCCCGGGTTTTTTCCATCCTGCTCTTGCCATCTGTGAACCCACCCCTTCTTCCTGATAATATTCTATGAGGTGAATCCCTTTATGGAGGTTAATCCTGTTTCGCCTTGTCCAAATATTTACGAGGGGCTTGTTTACTCCTCCGTCTTTTGTGTGGGATAATGGCCAGCCTATAACCGGTTTGCCGTCAATCAGTAAAAAGGATGCATCATCTGAATTTGTGGCAAACCAGTATTCTCCTTCTATGGGGCAGTTGATGTGCCCGCGGTAATAACTGTAATAATAATTATTAGGCCCGAAAGGATTTTCACTGTCGTCAATTTTTTTCCGCACCCCTTTTTTATATACAGGGCTGCTTGCGTTGAATCCCCTGACCATCTGTTCAAGATTTGCAGGGTGTCTGTGGTCTGTTTTTTGTCGTGTTTCAAGGGTGAGTTCGCCTGTCTGTGGTATCCAGTGATAAGAAGGTTTTTCTGCCAGTATGTTGCCGAAGTATGCATGGAAAAGTTCTCTATTTTTACCTTCCACGCGGAATAAGACTTCAAAACCTTCTGGTTTTTCTGATATCACTTTGCAAGGCACCTCTTTCCCTTCTATGTCAACGATTCTTATGTCATCCCCGCCGGGTTTTGACCTGCCGTCTGTAAAAAGGTTTACCGAAGATGTATCAACAGAGGTATTGAGTTTAGGGGTTTCAATGAGTATCTCCGCTCTGTATTTCCAGTCAGGGTTCCACCACGGCGTCTCCGCAAAAAGGTTTGTGCAGAAAAATACCCACAGGCCTGTCATGCATAAAAGTTTCAACCTTATATACATTTCTATTTTTACCATTTATTGCTCATCCATCCTCTTTATTTTGCAGGCAATATCATTTTCAATATCCGGCAGGGCAATTTTCAGCATTCCATTGCTCGCAGCCGCATTTATTGTCCCGGTGATTCTGCCCTTATATGTATCCCAGAACTCTATTCTGTATCTTCCATTGCGAAGATTGCTGATGAGGAGATAGGCCCCACTGAGGTTTATCTTCTCATGTGATATACGCAGGGCAGTGAGAAAGTTGTATATCCAGCCGTAAACTGTGGTGTCATTGCCAAGTAAGATTGCTGAGAGATGACCTGACTCATCATTCTCTATAACGCCCTTTTTTTGCTGGAGGTTTTTACCTCTTCGTTCCTCTCCCTCTGCAAAACGAGCAAGCGCACCGTAATGGAAATAAAGGTCTTCCTCGTCAATCAGGTTCCACCACCAGAATTGCGGACTGCCGGAGAGAGGTATCATATAATTTGCCCACAGTCCGGTATGCAGGTCTCTGAGCATTACCTCTCTCTCACTGCCTGCCCAGTGTCCTCCATATTCAGATACAAATGTGGGAGTACCAAATCTTTTCATACGTTCATAGTACTGTGATATTGCCTCCACCTGAGAATCAGAAAACCCGTCTACGTTAACCCATGAGTTGCTGTGTATAAAATCCATCTCTTCAGGTAGTTCCCATTCCAGAGTCCTTGACGGAATGCAGAAGTGTGTTGATACCATATGTCCTGAAGGGTCGTTTTTCTTGATGTATCCTGCCATCTCTTTGTGCCACTGTCTTACTTTGAAAGAATTAAATCCGCCTGTCAGGTCCACCTCGCTCCACAGGTCCCAGGCAAAAACAGCGGTGGAATATCCCCACCTTCCGATAATGTATCTCAGTTTTTTTTTGTGCATCTCTTTTGCCTGTGGATTTGTAAAAAATTCCTCAGTGTGAGTTAGAAATCCACCATTTGCCCTGTTGTAAGGATTCATCTCCCATCCTCTTTCATGGCCCGTCAGTTGCGTATGGTTGTTCAGTGTGAGAAGAACGTAAATGCCGTGTTTTTCTGCCTGTTCTATTATGTGGTCAAGCCTCCAAGCATTACTGAGACTGTATCTGCCTATCCCCTGAAAAGGGCCTTTCTCAGGGTTCCACTCGAGAGCCAGCCACCAGTGAGCCATCCACATACGGAAAAAATTCATTCCGTTTGCGGACATCTTATCAATATACCTGTCGTAGATATATGTCCCGAGTCCCAGGGGCAGTGTTTCAACGTATTTCTGTTGATAGGGTGTGTCCCATGGAGATATGAGATTGAGTCCTATTGGATAAAAAAAAGAGCCGTCTTCAAGTTCAAAATATCTTTTCTCACTGCTATTTACCCTGACATATCCACGATTGGAAGAGGGCCGGGATACAAATTTCAGATTATCTGTTTTAATTGAATCATACCTGTCTTTTACCCTTATGTAATATCTGTATGTCCCGGTTTCACATGGTGCAAAGCGGACAAGCCATCTGGCTGTTCCCGCCGGGATGAGATGTTCTTTTCCCGCAGACAATCTTCTTATGTATTGCTGATAGAAAAATCCAGGTGTCTCAACCATCTTTCCTGACGGAGCAAAAAAAACACAGTCTATCCTGACCTGTTCAGGGTCAAAAGGATTATTGTACTCCCTGGAGAGTAGAAAACTAACCTCAAACCTTGCATATTTTTCAACCTCTGTTGTATTTACCCTGAAATCTCTTATTCCCAGTGGTGGTTTCTTTTCGGAAAACTTTTCCCCCGAAACTCTTATGTTGTCAACGTATAAAGGGTAGACAAACGGTGTTCGGGACTGAAACTTTATGTTTATTGCCTGTAAAGAAGAAGAGATGTATCCTGACCATGGGCGATAGTGTCCTGCAGGTACCATATCAGCATCTATATTTATCCGACAGGAGTTCCACCCTTCTGACAGGGTGAATGTTTTTTTTATCTTATACCAGAAATTTTCTTTATCCACAACGGATATGTAAACCTCTTTCCCTTTTGCGCCTGAAGGCAGGTACACATCAAATGAAAGGTTGCTGATGTCCGACCAGTCAAAAATTTCTTTTTTGGTTAGGGTTACTTCTTCTTCCCCCTGTGAAATTTCAAGGCTGTATCTGCCGCTGGATGCATGTTTAGAACTTCTTGTAATTTTTCCGCCAGAGGCAGACCATCCTTCGTATTCTCTTTCAAAATCACCTAAAACAACAAGTCTGTCAGAGGAAGATTCTCTTATCTTCTCCTGAAAATATTCTTCCTCTTTTTCATTGTTGTCTACATATACAAATGCCATAATAATAAAAACTACTATGGCTGATATTGATAATTTTCTTATCATTCCTCAATGATTTCACCGGTTTCAGAATCTATTTCTATAGCGTTGCTCCCGCTGCTTGTTGCTGTACATCCACTGAAGAGAACAACAAAAATTCCTGAGGCAAACAGAAAAAAAATCGCAACAAATTTTTGTCTTCTCATCGCTTCCCCTATTTTATTTACTACTTTTCTTCTATTTTAACAGGATGTGTGATAAAGAGCAAATAAGTTTCGGTCTCCCCAAAATAGTGTTACTATGGTTAAGAAAAACCTGATTGTAAAGGAGATAAACCATAAAGTAGTTACTTGTATCTTCACGGCATATAAATCGAAGAAATTATCTTTCAGGAGTTTTATTGTAACCTGTTTGTAGTTCAAGGAAAGGTGTCTCCAGAATTCCAGATGGACGCCCTTTTTTTAGAAATAGATTTGCATTAGAATTTGTAATCAGGAACTCAAACAGGTTACTCCCATCTTTCAAGAAGTCCTTAACTTCAATTCTAAATGGGTGCCACATTAAAACACCTGCATTCTTTTGGTTTATTCTCACTTCCACCATCTCTCCCACAGATGGGAAATTCAAGAATATCTTATCCGTATTTTTATAATCGATATCAGGTTTGACTCTCTGTAAATATCTCATTGTACCAGAAAAAAACGGGAAACCCTGAGAAACCCATGAACCTGTTTTTAATCTCCTCCTCTCAGTTATAATCTCATAGTAACCATTCTTTTCATCCAAAGAAAAGGCACCCTTCAAAATAACAGGAGAGAAAATCCCTGACTCAAGATGGTCAGTAATCAAACTAATACTTATCTTGTTTTCTCCTTTCTTTATTAAAGATGTTATATCCATTTTCATATTGAAGGTATCGTATTCCTTCTGTCTCTTGAGTTCTTTTATTCTTTTCCCGTTTATGAAAATATGGTGTTTCCCTTTAATGCCGTCTTTTTCAATGAGTATCTCTATCTTTTTAATCTTGTTCTTGACCCTGAATTTTGTCTTAAACTCAATTCGTTTTTTTTCTACACTCTCAGCAGGTATTTTCCCGAAGACCGTCTTTTTCCATTCACCGTGAAAGATTTCAGGGAAGATTTTATAGACAGGGGAGGGGACGACTACATCCATGTCTTTCTTCTCTTTTCTAACCTTCCATCTGTTCAGAACGAGATAGTTTTCAACCTCTCTAATTTCCCATTCGCTTTTCAGTAAGTATCGCTTCTTTATAACTCTTTTTTTCTGTTCAGAGACTATATTTTTTGATGTTGATAGTAGAAGACTTTGAAATGGATAAAATTCAGGTTTGATATAGGTCTTACCATTACTTATTTTTACAGGGACGGGGGTGATATTCCCTGTTTCGCAGTCCCATATTTCAATACCTGTTTTACCCTTAATTTCAATCTCTACCTGAAGTCTTCTGTCGGAGGTGTTCATAAAAAGATAGAAGGAACTATCTCCCCTCTTTTTTTCAAATGCAAAAATTTTCTCTCTTTCAGAGCCTTTGATTTCAAAACTATTCAGTTTTTTTGTACTTAAATACCCTATTACTTCCTTTATATTTTCAAACTCAATAATGTCAACCCCCTCCTTTTTAAACTCTTCAATCCTCAATCTGACATCAGGAGAGATATATGTCCCCTTCAATATAAGTATCACAGAGTATGTGGCCTGCCCGCAAGAGACCCCTTTGTCCATAACCCGGCCATATTTTATATCCTTTTCTGTTATAAAGTGGAAGTGGTAATGATTAGATAGAAGAGAGAAGGTCAGGTCATCTATCTTTTTGTTTATCTCCCCTGTCTTCTTTTCATCAGGCAAGATTCTCCAGATGGTTGAGACTGGATAAAGAAAAGCGCAGTTGACAGTGGGCCGGGTATTCTGCATAATGTAAGAAAGGCGGGATACATACCGGGAATAATATCTGTAATATTTCCAGAATGTCCACTGGTAGAACTGAGATGGTCCTGCCTCATGCTTTCTTAAACCGTCAATAGAATAGAAGAATGCATGTGGAACCACAAAATTTATTCCAAGCGTGAAAAACCAGTCAGTAATTTTTTTCATCGCCAGTGGAGTAAAATGCCAGTCAGAGCTCCCAAAACTCTCACATAAAGAAGGGACTCCTTTCCTTTCAGCGACAGAAGAAGATATTATCATAGTTCTATTCAGAAGTTTGTGTTTTTCATCTCCTATTGCAGGAATGATTATATCAGTCCCCGGAATATCAAAACCTTCAAGCAGTTCCATCAGTGAACCGAGGAGGTAACCCTCATGTGAAATATCCTCTTCTGGACTTATGTGTCCCACCAGTTGAAGATTATTTTCATTACACCAGTTCTTTATTCTTAAAACAAATGATTTTGCAAAAAGTTCAGTGAGGATTTGGCGGTAGTGAAATCTTACCTTCTCACTCTCCTTGTCTGTATCAAGGACAAGGTGGTATAAATTTCCAACGAGTGAATATCCATATTTCTTGCGAAACTTATCCTCAAGTCTATTTGTCCATGGAAATTGTGAGAACATCTTTGGCTCATCTACAAAAAAATAGTGAAGATTTTTCCCAAAGTTATCAGAGACATATCTTTTGTAGTTATTATGTGTGTATTTAATGAACATATCAGTTGCTTCAGGATTCAGAACATCAAGGTAGACCTGATGGGTAAATTCTGGCTTTTGTTTATCTGATATATAGAAGATGATTACTTCCCACTCTCCAGGGAAAGGTACTGTCACAAACAATTCAGGAATGAAAGTAATAGCTCTGCTGTGTCTATAGTCCTCTTCAGTCCTATAATAGTATTGGCTCGTCCAATCCAGATGGTAGGAAAACCCTCTCTTTGTAACCTCAATTTTATCTGTTAAGTCAAGTATCTTACCATCTTTTATTGCAAATATCTTCAGTATCTCACCTTCCGGAATCTGTACACTAAACTTCGTCTTGACCTCTACCTTTTTTCTCCAGATATTTAGGAACCTTGCCCTATATTGCGGATAGAGAAGAGGAATAATTTCTCCTGCTGTTCCACTCGGGCAGTCAAACTCATCATATATCTCTGAGTTAATGTTTATCTTCTCACTCTCCTTCACAATATATCTTATGGTTTCAAACCATCCTTTTGAGAGATACTTAGGGTGTATCAGTCCACTCCTTGCATGCATGAAAAATCCAGCAACTCCATTCTCTTTCATCTCTTTTAGTTGCCACCTTAAGATTCTTTTCTCAATCCTGTGGTTTAAAAACCAGAAAGGATAAACCCCATAATCTGCGTCCGGATTCTTAAACATCTTTTTCAGTTCTTCCATTTACCCCCCTGCTTTTTTCCATACTGGCCTTGCTTCACAAGCAAAATTCTTGTCCGAGAAAAGCCAGAACCCAGCCTTATATTTGTTCATTAACCATATCCTTGTCAGGATGGTATAGTTTGTTTCTGGAAATTCATCATCTGTTCTTCCTTCTCCATCAAGGCATATACCTTCCGGGTAAGGTGATCTATTATGAAGTATTTCAATCATACTTTCAAGAGAAAATCTGCCTTTCCTTTCTTTAATAAGTTTCTCAAGGTTTTTGTACCTTCTATCGCAACCTGTCCAATACTCTGCTTCAATAGATTCATCCCACTTTTCTCTTCTTCTCCTCACCCTCTCTCTTCTTTTCCTGTCAAGATAACCTTTCATCCTTTTCTCTGCAAATGTCATAGCAGTACACCAGAGGGCACCATACTTCATTTTCCTGATTTCATATCTACAATTGGACTTCTCAAAGACAACCCCCTGTTTTGTTTTCATTTCTATTAATATACAGGAACCCTGTCCCCAGAAAAATTTGTATCTGCTTAAAAACTCTATTGCCTCATTCAGGGTTGAACAATTTTCTTCAAGTAGTTCAAATACAGGGACAGGAAAAATTTCCGGTGGGACCTCGCCGTAGAAGATGCCGCTGGATACGCAGTCAACGAAAAATTTTCTATTCTCAATCTTAAATTCTGGGATTTTTTTGTACATAAACTTTTTTGTATCATCAACATTCTTCCCCACCATTGGACCATCTTTACCTTCAGAGAAATAAACTATCGTGCAGTCCTTACCCTTATATTTCTCCCCGTGGTTTTCAATGTAGTTAAAATAAAACCTGTAGTTTCTGTAGATAGACAGCAAACCAAAATCAATATGTAGCGCATCCATCAATCCTTTGTCCTGACTGATAATCCTTTCCCTTACGCCTTTAACTTCCGGATATTTCACTAAAGAGGGAGAAGCATCAAGCCGTCTTTTGTATAGTGTTGAAAAATAATTTTTCACTCTTTCAGCAGAGATATTTCCCATACCTGCCTGAAATTGCTTTAAGAAGTTTTCAGAGCATCTTTTGATATACTCTTTATTCTTCTTCCCCTCTTCATATCCCTTTTTATACCAGTCTGTTTTTCCCATATCTCAGTTAAACGATTTAGTTTTTCCCATTTACTTTAAAACTTTTAAGTTTCCCTGTCAAAAAAATTGCACCTGTAGGTGTACTGATTTCTACCCAGGCAAAGGAGAGAACATCTCTTTATTGGGAATCTATCTATAAGATGGTAAAATAGGTGACAGGTTTCCAAAGAGGAGAGAAAACATGAAAAGATTGATATGGCATAACCCTAAGGAAGGTGTTTTTGAGATATGCGGGCTTGCATGGTTTGAAAAGGAAAGGGTCTATAGAAGACTGCTTGTAAAACCGTCTTATAGAGTCTCAGAGGTTGTGGATAAACTTGCGGATTGCACTGCCGGTTCTCAAATAAGGTTTAAAACTGATTCTAATCTTTTAAGAATAAAGGTTCTACTTTCTGGGAAGTCAGATATTCCCTATATGCCAGCAACAGGGCAGAGTGGTTTTGACTGTTATATCGGTAGTTTTGGGAACTACAGGTATCTGAAAACGACAAAGTTTTTCCCAGTTTCAAGAAGAATGTACGAGTTTACCTTCTTTGAATTTAAAGATAAAAAGAGAAGACTGAGAGATGTCACACTGAATTTTCCTCTTTATAATGGAGTTAAAAAGGTATCTATTGGGCTTGAAGAGGGAAGCAGTATCCTGCCGCCGGAAATCTTCAGAGTAGCCGGGAAGATTATCGTTTATGGGACCTCTATTACACAGGGCGGATGCGCGTCACGACCTGGGATGGCGTATACAAATATTCTGAGCAGGTGGCTGGGGATTGAGTTTATAAACCTCGGATTTTCCGGGAGTGGAAGAGGCGAACCTGAAATGGCAAGGATTATAACACAGATTGGCTTTCCAGTCTTGTATATCCTTGATTATGAAGGAAACTCCGGGGGGCTTAAGTATTACAGGAAAACTCTGCCACAATTTATAAGGATTTTAAGAAAGGCGCAGCCCAAAATACCTATACTTGTAATTTCCCACATTCCTTATTCTGCTGAAATTTTTGATGCAGAGGTTAAGAAGGCACAGAGAGACAGGAAGAAATTTACGATTGAACTTGTTAAGAAATTAAGAAGTGGAGGTGATAAAAATATGTACTTTAAGGATGGATACGAACTACTCGGTAAAGACTTCTATGAATGCACTGTTGATGGTGTTCATCCTACCGACCTTGGGTTTATGAGGATGGCGGAAGGTCTATTTCCAGTTATCAAAAATATCCTGAATATATGATTATGACTCACTCTATAACTATAACATCTGCGGTATCAAGTGGTAATACAATCTCAACTCCATTCTTTTTGGAGATGTTCAACTTTTTATCCTGAACAGTCCATATCCTTTTATAGTTTTTAATCCCCGGTATACCAACCGCAAGGTTATCAATCTCCCCTTTTTCAGTGTCCTTACAATAATTCACAAGCACAACGTATGTTTTTTCAGGACTCTTTAGAATGGTTGTCTGCACACCTGGTTTACTGACAGTGACCTGCTTTTTATAACCTGACTTTGCGATAGGTATATACAGCCACTCAAATATCTTTTCGTTAAAAGATGTAGCAAAATTTTTATTCTCCCACTTGTTTGTTGTTGAGCCATAGGATAGCCCCGGCATAAAACAGGAGATGAAGATTGTCCCTTTCCCATATTCCTTTTCAACGAGTGCGGGCGTATTATCTGAAAAGGCTGCAACGATGCCCTTTGTTGTCTCTATCTTCTGTTTATAAGCAATTGTGGGGACCTCTTGAAGTCCGTTACCACTCACACTATCTATCACAGGTGGAGATGCTAAACTTCTCCAGTTAAATCTATCTGCGTCTTTTTTGATAAGGTTTTCTGGTAGAAATCCTGTGATCTCACGGAGGCGACTGTTATCTCTGTTATACTCGTTATACATTCCAAACCCTGCCTCCAACCATAGAACCCCTCCGTTTTTAACCCACCCGAGTAGTTTTTCAGTTGCCTTCTCTGTAATGTTTTTACCTGTGGCATAAATCACTTTATAGTTTGAGATATCTTCACCTTCTATATCTTCTTCTTCAATGAAATCAGGGATAATCTGGTTTCTATCAAGAGCAAGCCATAGCATCATATTCTCTGTGTGAGAGACATTGTCATCCTTCCATATCTCACTTGATGTTGACCATAGGATTGCGACAGGATTTGTAATAAGTCTTGCATCAGGGAAGTCATCATCTATCTTTGAGATGAGTCTTGTAAACATTCCTACTCCTTTGAGGCTTTCATGATTATCTGAAAAGTGGTTCTCTGTTGAGCATATCAGGGGACCATAGTCAAAGAAATCAATTATCTTTATCCCCCTGCCGAGAACTGAGAATGACTTTTGGAGTGTAGGGAAATTACCTGAAGGGATTATGTAGAATCCTACGGGGTCATTATGATACCTCGCCGCACCTCTGAGTATATCCGCTATAAATCCCGTATATTCAAGGCTCATTGCAACCCATCCACTGCTTCCAAGCCAGTCTTCAGACCATGGCATTGTTGTTGCATGTATTCTTCCTGCTTCAATCCAGTCAGGGGAGTTGCTTGAAAGCATACCTCCTCCAATCATTGGATGGGGAGTGAAATTTATGTATGTCTTTGCTTTATCTGGTAGGTATTCTGAAATTATCTCTGTCGGTTTCTTAAATGCATAGAGAGTGCTGAAACTCTGGAACTTTTTGCTGTGGAAATACAGTTTTTTGGCGGCTTTTACCTCTCTCTCTGTATAAAGACGTTCTATCTCTGCAAATTTGTTCCTTGAAAAGGCCGGTTTTACCTCTTCCCATTTTGAAAGTCCAAAGTCAGACGGGTTAAGACCTCTTTCTCTGAGATATTCTCTGAATGCCTTCTGAATATTTTCATCTTCCTCTTTCAGTCTTAAAAGGCCTGGTTCATCAGCAAGAACAACTGAATATACCTTATCCTGTATCTGCAGATTTTCTTTATATCTTTTGCAAAGGTTTTCCACCCCTTCTTTTACAAGTCTATCAAAGTCAGGCTGCCATATCTTCCCATAGGGAGTCCCACCGACAAGGCGTGTATACCTGAATCCTGCCTCTCCCCATTTTTCATTAATCCATCCTGTTGAATTTATACCATAGTGTCTGATAGTCTTATACTGTTTCATTAAAAGGTCTGGAGAACTAAAGAGCCTTCTATATCCGCAAACCCCCGTTGCCATAATGAAATTTTTCAGGTCAGGAGAGGTATCAGGGAAAATCTCTCTTGAGAGTTTATAATACTCATCTATCTTTTCAGGGACAGTAACTATTCTATCACCCTTTTTCAGGTCGGGTGGTAGAAGAAAAGAAATGAGGTTACCATCACCGGTTATCTCTCTTGAGGTCAGAATATCAGTCTTGTTCTCTGAAACCTCTATCTCCACCTTTATATTTTTAACCTCATCTTTTGAATGGAAGGAAAGTATTATTGTTGCAGGGAGTCTTTTTGAAAGTTGTTTTTTCTCTATCTTTAACCATGGTGAATAACTGTCTGTTTTTGTCCATCTCCAGGGATAACCTTTTCCTGAAAGCGGAAGAGAACCAAAGTTTGGGAACCATGGTGACTGATGTGCTATCCCTCCTACATCTGCATAGACCCCATCTTTAAAATCACTTATAGGTTTATATCTTAAGTACCAGTTGTCCTCTCCAAAAAGCAGCAAAGGAAACAGAACCAACAACAAGATAGTTCTTCTCATATCCCCCCCTATCTCAGTGTTATAAGGTCAACAATTTCAAGTGGAATATTAAATTCTACATATCCTGTGTCGCTTTTGAACTGTACTGTCTTGTCTGTTGTTGCTGAATAGACTGACCTTATCTTTTTGTCTGTTTTGACCCTAATCTTTATCTCTTTTTGAGACTCACCTGTATAGTTAGCAAGCACCAGTCCCGTCCCTTTCTCACTTTCAAGTAAATCAACCTCAACACAATCAACACTGCATTCAACCGGTCTTTTTATTCCATCTTTCAGGGCAAGGTCAGTTATTATCTTCCTCTCTCTTTCTCTGTATCCGGTCTCTATCTTCCCTCGTATTCTCACAACAGGTGTTGAATAAACCAGCCCTGCATATGTTGGAACATAGAATACCTTTCCCTTTTTATATCTATGTTCAATTATCGCAGGCTGACCATCTTCATATCTACCAATTATCTCTGTCTCTGATGGCTGAATTAAAGAAAAGTTGACCCTTATACTGGTTGTTTCAATATCAGAATCTCCAATAATAATCTTTCCAAGTGGTTGCTCTAACTTTTTGTCTTCCCTTTTTACTACATCTTTAACCTTTATACCGTAGACTGGAAGCAGGATATCTGTTTTCTGTCCATATTCATCACCTGTACCTCCAAGTCCATCAACCCATAAATATCCACCACCTCTCACCCATTCCTCAATCCTTTCCTGAGCATCCCTTTTAAGATACTCTGAAGCAAGATAGACAACCCTGTAGTCTTTAAGTTTCCCTTCCTCTATCCCTTTTTCATCTATGAAGTCAACCGGGACCTGCCTGTGAAGAAGTGCAAGGTATATAAGGGTTCTGTCTGTAATACTGTCATTTGTATCTCTCCATATATCATTGCTTTGTGACCAGACAATAGCAACATCAGATTTTGGTGGTTTTCCAGGGAATAAAACATCTTCGGTCTTTCCAAGTTTTCTCAAAAAGGTGGATACCCCTTCAACCATACTGCTGTTCTCTGACCAACTGTCAGGAGAAGCATATGCAGGCCCGTATCTGTAGATACCCATCTTCTTGGCACCTTTCCCTATCACGGATGCAAGTTTTAGTTGTATATTTTCTTTCCCTTCAGGCATCACATAGGCATCTGTTTCAAGTCCACGGGTTTGGGCACAACTCCTGCTGAGGTCAACAAGAAAGGCACACATCTGAATTCCACCACCCCCTCTCCATCCATAGGTATTAAGCCAGTCCTCATTCCACATTGATGATACACTTCTGTTTCTTGCAAACTCCCATATCTCTGCTCCTCTCAGATATGAACAGTATTCATATAGCCATGGTGGACCGAAATTAACCCTCGTTGTTATACCTGGAAGGTGTTTTTCAAGTGTTTCAGTCATTATCCTGTAAACCTCTGAATTTGCATAATTCCAGTATCTCAGTGTCCAGTAATAACTTCTGCAAGCACTTAGGTCTTTTCTATTTTCTGGTCTTTTCCCCCTTGCCTCTCTCCAGTTCCATGTTCCATATGTCTTTACCTCATCCCAGTCTTTAAGTCCTAATTCAGATGGTTTGACCCTGTGTTCTTTTAGATATCTTTTATAACCATCTTCATAACCCTGCCC
Source organism: uncultured bacterium (assembly GCA_964406415.1). Lineage (GTDB taxonomy): Bacteria > Ratteibacteria > UBA8468 > B48-G9 > JAFGKM01 > JAFGKM01. The sequence goes on along the minus strand of CAYORP010000218.1, from coordinate 13,143 downwards.
GCCGAAGACAGAACCTGCTATCTCATCTCCAATGTCCACAAATTTTATAGGTACTGTTTGTTTGGGGTCATCCTTTTTTAGTCTTTCAACCCAGTCATTCACTTCAACCTCAATGTTTTCTTTTATCTTGTTGATATCAAAGACAAATGTTTTTGTCTCTTTATCAAAAGGCAGGTTAAACCTTCTCATTGTATGATGTGTTTGAAATATCCCTTCTTTTTCTGCTGTCTCCCTGTAAACTGTGGCAAGTCCTGAATACTGGGAATCAATGGCATTAAACCCAATGGTTCGTAATGTGTTGACCTCTTTTTCTACTATCTCGGGGTCAGAGAAGAAAGAGCCATATCCTTTCAGATGTGCTTCAACAAAGTAGTGCTTCAGTTCAACAAATGGTAGATTAAGAGACCTGACAAATCTGTTTCTCTCTTCAGCATTATCCTTCAGAAGTTTTACATTCTCAACAAAATATGTCGGGGTATTTTCACCTTTGGGTATAAAGATACCTATTATGTTGCCCTTCACCTGCCTTACAAACCTCTTCAATATTGTTTTTTCATCGGGCATATAGGCAAAATCAATCTCAGCCTTTATCTCATCCAACTTCTTACTACTGAGACCTTCAAATATCACCCCTGTATAGGCAATACCTCTTCCCTTAAATTCTTCAAATTCTCCCAGATTTATCCATGGTGAGAACTCTCCAATCTGCAACCCCTCTTTTGCAAAAAAGACTTTTGAGAAAAACCACTTAGGTGGTCCAACCTTTGAATATATCTTAATCCTGTATTTCCCTTCGCCTGACAGAAGTTTTACCCTTAAGTATGGCTGATACTCCTTCAATTCTTGGATTCTTATATCATCATAGTAAATCTTCCCTTTGCCGCTGGCTTGCAGTCTTATCTCGCAATAGGCATCAGAGGGGTCAGCATCTTTAGGTTGTCCTTTCTTTGTGCCGGTAAAACTCACCCCCGCCTCCTCCCATTTGCTGTCAGGCGAAACCAAGGAAGAAGAAGGTTCCCCACTGGCTCCATAGACAACCCTTACACTTCCATAGATATTCCCTTCAGTCTTAATCTTTGCACTGACATAATACTTTTTCCCAACTTTAAGTTTAAAACTTCTATATAGATACGAAGCGCCATCCCTGTTCAGTTCCATATATAATGACTTTTTACCATCATATCCATCCTCGGCAATCTTGCAGGGGATGTTTCCGTAGGTGTACATTAACATATAGTTGTCTTTTGGGTTTCCTCCCCAGTCCTTCAGGTTTTCTTCAAATGAGGGGTTTGATAGAGGGAAGATTTCTTTTTCAAGTAATGGGTTCTCATTGTTTGAAAATAAAAGGATACTGAATATGAAGAAAAACATAATTGCCTTTTTCATTTTTTAGCCTCCTCATAGATGTGCATTGCGAATTGATATGCCTGTTTTTTCAGTTTTTTGATATTATGGTTTGGGTTCTGAAAGAGTTGTGAGGCAATGAAGATATTCTCAAGGGGCAGTTCCTCAACAACCGGCACAGCCCATGTTGTTTCAATCGCCCCTCCTCTTATCCCTGTTTTTTTAGAATACCTTGTGAAGGAGGCAACCGCCTCTGGTCTAAAAAAACTCATTGCAGGAAAGACATCAAAACCTTTATCTCTGAAATAGTCAAGTGATGGATAACTTCTATAATAATGATAGTGCCAGTCAAAAACAAGTATATCTTTTGAGATAAGGTCAATAGATTTGTATATATTTCCTGCTGCTCCATTGCAGTTACAAATCTTGAATCTCCTGTGGTCAAGAAGCATATCTCCCCATAAGGTCATCCTTATCCCTTTACTATCCAAGAATTCATGCAGTTTGTTCACATCCTCTGAATAAATCTCCCATAGTTTTTTGTCTTTACACCTTTCACAAATCCCCATCTTTCTTTTGCTGAACCAGTGTTGAACCTCATCGTGTGTAAGATGGAAAAAGCCTGGTCTGAATATCTCTATTATTTCTTCAAGAAGTGAAAAGATAACCGTATATGTCTTGGGATTGGAGGTGCAGTAGACTGATGGATTTTCAGGGTCCTCAACGAGGGATGGGTCAACCCTTGCAAGGTTTGTATCGTTTTGATGTCCCAGTGTGGGGAACTCAGGTATAATCTCCATCCCCATCTCTTCAAGACTCCTCTTTATCTCCATAACTTCTGCTTTCGTATAAGACCATTCTTCACTTACCTGAGGATAACTCTCATACCTCATCCCTTTGCCAATCCCAAGAACCACTCCGTTGTATCCAATCTTTTTCAGGTTTCTCAAAACAAAAAACAGAGATTGGAGGTCAACCCGTTGATAATAAAGTGAGAGATGTATCAGCCTTTTTTGAAACCATGGGTTCTCTGAAACCTCAGGAAAGACAAACTTTTCTTCTCTCGGATGGGTGTAAATCTTCTTCTTATATGGCATTATCTTTATAGTCTCTTCCAGTTTTCTCTCTTTTTTTACCAGTTTTGCATCTGTGTAGCCACCTATGACGCACATCTTTCCTCTGTTATATATTACATATGTTCCAAGTTGTGAAAACTCAATCTTTAGGCCGCTCCCATTTTCAAATATGAGATAAACAGGCTCAGGGGAAAACCTGAACCTTTCTGTTACAACCCTTCCGAAAGGTGGGATAATATAATTTGTATATCTATTTCCGACAGGGATTAGGATATTTGTCCTGGCAGGTAGTTCCCAGCTAAAAAAGAACTCAAACTGTTGAAGTTTTGGCTTTCCTTTGTTTTTGAGGGAGACAAAGATTGCAACTCCTTCATCATTTATATCATAAGATGTCTTCAATACCTCTTCTTTTTCTCTCTTCTCAATATATATATTGGAATCTTTAATCTTTATGGTAGGGGTTTTGAATGTTATGTCTGAAAACTTATGGGAAAGAGTCCCCCCCGCATCCCTACCAAGTCTTCCCTCCTTCACCCATATCTGGAGCCCGCCTTTACTAAAGACATTTTTCTTTTTAACAAAGTTTATCTTTTCTTTTTTATCAAGCAGATTGACTATATCACCTTTTTTATCAACCTCAATCCTTATCCTGTTCGACTCTATCTTGTAAATTTCCATCGGAAGTATTCAGATAACCGACTCGTTTTTCATCTGTTGGTTTTAGCCTGCGTCTTTCTTGTCAGTACTATAAAGGGTCCATCTATGACATTCAATGAGGATTTACTTTCTATCTCTATACTTTTCATAAAGTTCTTCCACAGTCATAAAATCCGCCCTTTCGCTTTCAATAATATATGTGATAAATTTTTGATGCACCTTATATCCAGTGTTTGTTCCGTCTCTTTCAAGTCCATGCCAGTGTGAAACAAATACAAAGGGATAGCCATTACTCCAGCACAGATTAAACTCCTCTACTGCAAGGTTAAAGAACCTGTTAATATCTTGCTCTTTAACTTTAAAACCATAGTCGCCTCCGATGGGAATCTCAATTATTCTACCAATTTTATGTGGATAAGGGGTTATCCCTTCTCTGAACCCCTCTTTAAACTCAAATATGCCCTGTCCCCATACCCATGAGGTCCACAGGTATATTCTTGCTGAACTCCACCTAAAACCAAGTATTTCAAGTGCCTTGTAGTAGTCAGAACAATATGCTCCCCAGCCAGGACGGAAACCCGGGGAGTCTTCTCCGAATGCTTTTCTCCATACCTTTCTTCCAAGTTCAATCTTTTCTACAATGACCTCCAGTTTTATTGACTGCTCAATCTCAAACCTTCTTGTTGAAAACTGCTTTTTAACCTCTCCTGAAAAGTCAAGCATTTCAAGGTCGGGTATCCCGCACTCGTAAGGGGTATGGACCCACCCATGCTGATAAAATCTATGTCCCTTTTTCCTGGCATCTTCAATCAGGTCTAAAAGTTGGCTGTCTCTGTCAAGTGTCATCTTGCCGTTCTCCTGTATAACCTCTTCTCCATTTGCCACCCTTCTTGGAACGACAAAAAAACTGCCCTTTATCTCCAGATTATCAAGAAACTCAATCTGCCTTTTAAATTTATCAGATTGTCCGAAAGATATATCATCATTTGACCATACAAAAGGTATCTTTTTCATTTTACAGTTACCTCTATCTCTTTTGACTCTTTGAATTTTTTTATCCACTTACTTACTCTGTGATTTCCAGGTGTGTCGTATTCCTTTTGTGCCTCATAGTTGTATATTCTTTCTCCATCCTCAACCACATAAATGTTGTCTCCGTCAACCCAAACGTCATGTATCCCAAAGAATTCCCTGTTTTCAATATTTTTACCGGGGGAACCAATACTTTTTATCCAGTTCAGGGCTCCTCCTGTATCAAAGATTTTTTCAATCCTATTCTTTCCCCAGTTTGCAACATAAACCTCTCCGAGCCAGTTTGTTCCCACACCTGTGGGTGATGCAAAAACCCTATTCCCCGGATATCTATATGCATCTTTTAACTCCTTGCCTGTGTCTATCATCTTGCTGAGCCATCCTGTATGCCATAGCCAGTAAATCTCACCGGTCTGTTCATTTGAAATCCCGGAGGGTCCTATGTAACCGGTTGTTTTAGGATGAGCAGGAAGAACTCCGCTGATGGTGTAAAGAAAACCGCCAAAGTCTGGGAAGCCTTTGTTATAAGCATCTATACCACCAAACGCCCATATGTAGAGTTTATTTTCTGGCCCAACTCCAACGACCTGTCCCCATGTGGTCCCTTCTGGTGGATAATGTCCTTTACCTTTTTCATCTTTTACGACCTTATGTCCACCATATTTCATCAGGATGTTCCCCTTCTGGTCCATCTTGTACATCTGATGGCCACCACTTGAAATGTAGATAAATCCATCCTTGTCAAAATCTAAATTATATGCATTTCCAATCTTTAATCTATTTTCCCCATCAAAGTCGTTCTTTGCCTTTCCGTTCTTGTCATACTTGCATAGGAAGTGCTCTGCCCTGTCAATAATCCATATGCTTCCATCAGGGGCAACCTTTAGGGTAAAGGGAGAAACAAAATCAGCAATTACTCCATTTTCTCCAAAGGTTTTATCAAGGATAATCTCCTCATCGGATTCTACCTTTATTGTGTACTTTCCAGGTTTTACTGTATCTCCCTTCTGGTCTTTTCCATTCCAGACAGTAGAATACTTAATCTGAGCAGGTATCAGGTTGTCAATAACCCTTATAATCTTATCATCCTTCCAGACACTCACCCTTACATCTACCGGTTGAGAGACTGTCGCTTCTATCTTTACAATCTCTTCTCCTCCTTTTATCTCATTCTTGTCAGTTACTGCATCCTTCAGCACCTCTGCCTTCAAGAGATTACCAAAAAAGACCAACGCAGCCAGAAGAAATAAGACCTTTTTCATTCTGCCCCTCCTTTTAAGACCAAAAAGTTGAACCTTTCCATTTCAGGTATTATAACTATGTTGTTTTTGAATCTGATATTTGAGAATGGACTTTTTACGTTTTCAATCTTACCGAGGTTAAGTTTTACTTCAAGATTTTTTATTTCTCTGCCAGAAAAGTTTATGAGAGAAATATAATAGGTCTCTTTCTGGCTTTTACTCTTCATCAGAATAGGTTCAACAAGGTGGTTTGAACATATCACAGGTTTTTCAGCACTTTTCAGAAAGTAGCCAATTACCTCTCGGACATTATCATTAAACTTCTTGGGCATATATCCTGAAAGTTCGTTATCTCCTCCTCTGCCATAGGGCAATAAGGGGAATGTTCCTTTCAGGTAACTAATTCCGGGAAGTCCTCCAATTATCAGTGCTCTACCTTTTCCATATCTGTTCACGACAGCGCCTGCATCTCCGTTTTTGAAGTATCCGAGGGCCTTCCCTCCATTAATCTTAAAACTCTGTCTGTAGGCAAAGATGTCAATGGGAGATATCCCTTCTTCAAACTCTATCTTATCAACAGGTTCTGCATAAAGAAGGTCAAGTTTCGGCCTCATAAAATGGTTTTTCTTTTCAATCTGAGCACCTTCAATACCAAAGATATCTTTCATAGTCTTTATCTCTCTGTTGTATTCGTCATAAAATCCGCCACCAGCAACTGATATCAGATATCCACCATCTTTCACCCACTCTGCAAGTTTTTCTCCAGCGTCCTTCTGGATGTGGTCTCCAATTAAGATAAAGACCTTGTATCTATCAATGTATCCATCAATGATATCACCCTCTGAAAGAATATCCACAGGATACTGAAGGTGTCTCAGGATATAATAAAAATTCTGCCTCTCCTGCGGATATATTGCATTGCCAGGCAACCTTTTGTCTTCCATCTCAATGGACAGGTCCCATATATTGGTGGTTTCAGAATAACCTAATGCAATATCTGATTTTATAACCTCTCCATCAAGCAGGCTGTCTTCAACCTCACCCATTGTATAACTTACTTTCTTGATTGCCTTGAGGATATCAGGATAACCTATTGTGCTACATCCACTTGGATACCCGAAGTCGTAATAGTCAAGAAAGACAAATCCATTGGCATAGAGTGGGTAACTTGCAAGTTCAACAAACTCACCTGTATATCCTCTGTTGCCATCACTTATGAGATAGGCGCCCATAGGGACATTGTAGTATTTTGAAAGCGACCTCCCTATTGCTCCCTCATATGAATGGGTTTGGGGACCTATATAGTTTGGCATTCCACCCAGGCCCCAGGACATCTCAGTTGAGTATCCTGTTACGCCTCTTCTTTTGAAAAAGTCATAGACCTCTTCCCCTCTTCCAATGGCGTATTCCTCTCCTACTGATATGTTGATACTTCCAGAATGGGCTCTGCTTCCTTCTGGGAAGGTTTTCTCTATCAGTCCTGTTGCTTCCCTGCATACATCCGTAAAAAGCATCTCTCTAAATCTGTGTGAGTGATAAAAAAGCACAGGGTCTTGTCTTGCCTCTTGAGAAGAGCCGGTTCCAATTTGAGTATATCCCTTAAGGTTGTTCTTCTCCATATATCTCTTAAACCCTTCGTTTATCTTGTCCCATTTTCTTAACGTTGTGAGTGGTGGAGGTCCACTCTCCTCTATAAGTTTTATCCACTGCGGCAGTTCTCTTCCAAGTTTGCTCTTCAATTCTCCTGCCACTTTTTTGTAGGAGGCTTCAAGTTTTTCAAAATTCCCTTCATAACACTCTCTATTCAGATGTCTGTTTTGCACGGTTATAAATCCAGTGGATGTATTAAACCCTTTCCATTCAGGGTTCTTGCTGTATATCTCAGGATGGCACTGATAAAACTCTGCATTAATCCCACATGCCTTTGCCAGTTTGAAGGTCAGGTATGGAAACTCTCTTATAGCACCACATAGGAAAAGTTTTTTTGCAGGTTTTCCTTTAATTTTATAGTTATCAAGTAACCGAATCTGTCTATTGAAAAACTCCTCAAATGTAAGTGCCTTTTCATTCCCGAGAATTCCTTCTTCAAACTTCCTCTGCCCGATACCAACAAAAAGATAGGTTTCTGGTTTTTCAGGCTCAAGATAAAGCCTTTTTACAATATTCTTCTTATCCTTTACAGCAACCTCAATCCTTACCCTGCTATTCCCTCCTGTAGAAAAGATAAACACAGGTGACATAGTCGGCTTAATCTTTATCTCCTGCCAGTCAGTCTCATCGCCTTTTTCCAGCCTGTCTTCAACAGAAGGGATATCTTCAGATACCCCCTTTTTTGAAAAATAATAGTCTTTTATCTGCCCTTTGACATGGCCAACCAGCCACCACTTGTACTTACAACTCAAAAGTATTGGTTCCTTCCCTTCAAGAACCTTAACCCTTATGTAAACAGGTAAGGTAAACCTTGATATAATAGGTGGCTCAGTCTTTCCCCTCCATGCCCAGTCATTTCCAGGTCTTAGGTTTAGGTCATCTGTTATATAAACAAGGTCAACCACCCTTTTTGCGGATGGTCTTTCATTTGTATCCTTCGTTATATAGATTCTCGCTTTACCCTTTTTTAGTTTAAATCTTCCTCCCTGATATACATAGTCTGTGTTATGCCACTGCCAGGGCCCCTGAACTGTATATCCCCTTCCGAATGGGAAGTATTTGCTATCTCCCTTTCTGCCGAAGACCGCCTCCTGTTTCTCTTTATCCTGTTCAACTGAAACCTTAAAGACAGAACCAAAACCATAACAACTTTCATATCTTACCCAGACAATATATTCCTTTGTCTCAGGTACCTCAAAGTCCTTATAGGCAGATGCCGGTGTGTCTGACTGGTCTGCTATTATCTTTGTTAATGACCAGAAGTTAGGCTGTGATGGAAAATATCCATAGTCGTTCACCTCCCATCCAGAGACAAGACTAAAGTCTTCTGCCTGCATAGGAATCTCAAATGAAAAAGATAGACCGGAAAAGATGAAAGGAAAAAGCAAAAGAATAATTTTTAAACCCATAATCCCCCCTTTTATTTTTTTATTATGAGGATATCAGCAGAACCAATCTCTGGGACTCTAACGACTATCCCACCTTCCACAGTTCTGTATTTCAATCCTCTCTTGAAAAATGGAGACCATACACCTCTGCACATCTTTACATCCTTCACCGCTATCTCTATATCTTCAAGTCTTTTCTGCTTCAGGTTTACAACCGGGATGACTGTTGATAGACTGCTTTCAAGCCGACCTGTTACTATCCCATCCTGTGCAGACACATCTGGTTTAATACCGCTCTCAATAAGTGGAAGTAGAATTATACTCTCAGCCATCTTGTCTGGGTTCTCAATTTCAAGGTGGTGGGCTGCTGAATGACAAAAACTCTGGTCTCCACCACCTTTCCCCATAGGTAGTTGCCTCATCCCTTTTTTGACATATGTGATGCCGGGCAGAAATCCAGAGTAGTAAACCGTCCCTTTGCCATATCTCTTTTTAATGAAAGAGGGTTTACCATCTTTATACCTTGATATAATGGTAACGTCAGGTGAAGGAGTGAAGTTCTCCTTTACGCAGTATATATCCATTGATTCATCTTTGATAGAGACTTCATCAATCTTTTCCTCAAACAAAAGTTCAAGTTTTGCTCTCAGTGGTCCAGCATACTGTTTAAAATCAGTTTGCTTCCCTCTCCCTGAGATTTCGTCAATGATACCTGACCTCTGGTCAAATTCATCTTTCCTGCCTGCGGCGGATGTCAAGAATAGTCTTCCGCCTCTTTCCACCCACTTTTTCAGTCTTTCTCCTGCTTTACTTTCTGTATTGCTACCTGCTGAATATATAACCCTGTATCTATCTGCAATCCCTTCCTTAACATCATTTTCAGTCAGGATGTCAACCCTGTATCCTGCCCTTCTCAGCGCATACCACAGAGACTTTCGTTCTTCTTGAAAAATGTTTGTTCCTTCACTGTTTGGCTTAATCTCCCTCTGTCCTTTCCCTGCAGTTTCCCATACATCAGATGCCTGGCTTACAAGAAATGCAACAGGTGTTTCCTTGACCATTGCAGGAAGAATGTCTTTTTCAATCAAGCCAGATATACCTGAGATTTTCCTTATCATCTTAAACATATCAATCCCGTATCTATAAGAGATATAGTTTTCAGTGAAGAAGGCATCCGGCCCTGCGCAGAAAAATTCAAGGTCTTTGACATTATTCATCCATAATATTACTGCTGTCTGCAGAAAATTTTCAGGGGTATTCCCCGGGAAGTGGGGCATACAGTAGAACATCATTGGTGTATTATGATAAGATGCCCCCTTTCTAAGGTAGGATGCCTCAAAGTCAACCACGAGGTTACTTGCCTCTGGCATTGCCCATGCGTAGGGCTCACTCCATGCAATTGTCATAGCGTTTTTCTTGAAACTTTCTATAAAGGATGTTTGGCTTACCCAATAAAATGGATGCATACCTCCAAGGTTTGCGGTTGTGTTTACCTCTTTTCCCAGATTTTCTCTCAGTTCTTTTGTCTTTTCAGCAAATGTCTCTATCCCCTTCTTCTCCTGGAACCTCAGGGTGTACCAGTACAATTTTTTCATCTTTACTTCCGCTGTTTCACTTTCTTTCTCGTCTTCTGATACAACACCTATCTTTACTGCGGCATCAGGAGAGACAGAATTCAGCGGTCTTACATCTTCCCACCCCTTAAGTCCGAGTTTCTGCGGTGTTACACCCTCTTCTTTTAGAAAATTTATAAATTCATCAACCACTCCTTTATCTTCCGGGTTTATTCTTGGAAGTCCAATCTCATCTCCGTAAGACAGGTAATGGAAATAGTCATTTAGTCTTTTATCATTAAGGCGTTTTACAACATCTTTAATATTCTGGTTATGGTGGTATGAAAGAGACCTCTTGATTAGAGGTGCCTTCCTATCTTCCCGCCATTCAACCATCTTATCAATATAACCTTTATTGAATGTATTTCCGGGTATTGTATTAAGTCCAAGTGCATATCTGAATTCCTGAGTAACATCAAAATCCCATGGTATCTCACCTTTATACAGAACGGATGCGCCCCCAGTGCTGGCGAATAGTTTTAATTTCTCTGGGATTGGTCCTATTCTTTCTTCTCTTGCAAGTTCCTTTGTAATATCTCTGTAGATATCTATAACCTTCTTTGAATAGATTTGTCCCTCTTTTGTATTGATGTCTGGTTGGAGCACAAAGGAAAGTTCTTTTTCTCCTTTTTCTGGCTGAAACTCAAATTCCTTTATAACCTCTTTTCTATTCAGTGAGACCTCAATCCTGAATTTTGCCTTCTCTATATTCTCAACAGGCATAAATGAAAAGACAGAATTACTCTCAACATTCATTACCGGACCAAAGTTATACCAGAGAGTTTTACTCTTACCGTCAACCTCAATTAAATCCTTTAGTTTTACCTTCCCTTTTGCATCCCCTTCTTCGTCATAAAAAAGTATTTCTTTAGGTGTGGCAGGATAATAGAAATCAGGATACCTGTGTGCCCACCTGGTCCACCTCAGTTTTAGTGGCGATTCTGATGGATTTGAAAATCTGAAGTAGGCTTTATTTGTCTTCCTCAGTTCATCAAGGAGTGGATATCTTGGATAGTCAGGAGAAGAGAGTTCTGTAATCCTGTCTGTGATAAAGACCACATCAATACTTCTTGGCCCTGCTGGAGGTGGATTCTTTGTCTTATAAATATAGATTCTGTATATGCCTTTTTTCAGGTCTACCTCATATCCTTCTGCTGCATCGTGGTCTATCCCCCATGTCCAGTATAAACTCCCTCTTAAAATATCTTTCTTGAATGAAAAGTGTTTTGGAGATTCTATAAGACCATAGGTTTTGTCAAAAAGAACCTCTTTTTTCCCCTCATCAACTATTCTTACACCAAATGCATAGTTGTAGAAGGGCGGACATTCATACTTTACCCATACCTTATAATTCTTTGTCTCAGGGATTTCAAGGTCAGAATATATTTCGGAGGAGTTATCCTTTTCATCAGTCATAACGGTCTTTAATCTACTCTGCCATACTCCTCCGAATGTCATATTTTGATAGAGAACCCTTCCCCATTCTCCAGTCTGCCAGTCTTTACCTGGGCCGAGTAAATTTCTCTCCACTCCCTTCATATCTTCTGCTTCAATCACTATTCTGGTTTGAGGAAAGGAAGCCCCTGCGAAAAGCAAAAAAATAAGAAACACCACTTTCGTCACCTTACTATCTCCCTTCGCTCTAAATTTTTTGATTATTCAATCGGTTTGTCTGTGGTTGTTCCACCACTCATAAACTCGCCATAAGAGAGCCCTTTTGCGTGTCCGTCAACAAACAAAGCATTCAGTATGGGAACCTCCTGGTGTCTTCCATAAACATCATGAAGGAGAGCATTCTCCCATATACTTGGTTTGTAGTGTCTGTATCCATACATACTTTCATAAAAAAGAAGAGTTCCTGATGGCTTTGTCACCTTTGAAAGTTTTCTATAAAATGGAGGGTCGGTAAGCCCAAGATAGTAATTATATCCATAATCAGCCACATAGTATGTCCTTCTTTGATATCCTTTAACTGATGGACAAGCAACCGTTCCACTCGCTCCTCTTAAAGCATTACCAGCATCATATGTCATAGTCCCTTCTATAAATCCTTCCTGTAAGAGGATATAGAGTGGCAAGGTAGTATCTCTCGTTCCCTTTGTGCTTGTTAATCCCCATACCGTCGGCCCCATAAAGTATTCATTATATTGTAAAAGATACATATGCGTTGCAAGTCCTATCTGTTTTAGGTTGTTGATACAGGTTGCCATCTTTGCCTGTGTTCTTGCCCTTTCAAGGGTAGGTAAAACCATAGCAGCAAGGATAGCAATTATCGCTATCACCACCAGTAACTCTATCAAAGTGAACCCTCTGTTGTCATTGCGAGAGTTTTTTATGAAGCAATCTCTTACTTTCTTTTTCATTTTATTCACCTCCTTTTTAGTCTTCTCTGTGATAGGTTAAAGGTCCCTTACCATAGGTGTTTGGTGGTGCTGTCCCTTCAGAGACAACATCTGATGGGAAGTATGGTATAAGGGCTTCTTTTTTCCATGCCTCAACATGTCCATCTACCATCAGACAGTTTGCAAACCCACCATGTCTGTAATCAATATCGCCAGGCTGGGTTGTTGCATGTTCCCCACACCTTATATAAAGCCCATAGTTATGTCCATTCCAGTCAGCGAAGTATATTGTTCCTGATGGGTCTGGTCCACCTATCAACTCCGTCCCGCTATATCTTCCTGCATCTCCTCCTGTGTTCATATTGTAGTTCTGCCCATAACTCAGAATATGGGTCTTCCCATTATAGGTAAAAGTCCTTCCTGTTCTTTGTGTTGGACAGTGTAAGACCTCTGGGTTTTTCAAATAATACTGAATAAAAAGGTCTCTTATCTCCACGCTGCTTGTAAACACAAAATTCACAGGTAAATGGTCGTAGTCCGTTTTGTACATAGCAAGGGCTATTCCAAGTTGTTTTAGATTACTCATACAACTTGCCTGTCTTGCTTTTTCCCTTGCCTTGGAGAGAGCGGGGAGTAGCATTGCCGCAAGGATAGCGATTATCGCTATCACCACCAGCAACTCTATCAGTGTAAATCCTCTGTTGTGTTTATACCAGACATTTGTCCGATTTTGAGGCGGATTTAAGTAAGTCATTTTAGTCAACCTCCTCTATTGTATCACTTTTCCACTCCCCTTTCAG
>CAYORP010000217.1:0-6277 GCA_964406415.1 uncultured bacterium | reverse complement strand
AGTGATTAATGGTAACATAAAATCAATTGACAGGAAATTTGTCAGATGGTACTTTATTGAGAAAAAAGAGATTTTACAATGACCAGCAGAGAAAGACTTTTAAAAACGTTGAACGCTGAAAAAACAGACAGGGTTCCCATCTCTCTGTATGAGTTTGATGGTTTTTATGACTCCTGGATTTATAACTATCCTGAGTATGTGGAGATTCTTAACTATGCGAAGGGAAAAACCGACAAGATGTACTTTTGGGGACCTAAAGACAACAGAGTTCCTCAGATTTCTTACGGGGTGGTTGAGGATGGAACAGTTAACTTCACCAAATGGGAGGAGAATAAGGCTGTACATAGGGAAACCGTGATAAAAACTCCTCTCGGAGAACTTACTACCCACTCACGTCTTGATGAGGGTGTACATACAGGATGGACCATTGAATATCTGTGCAAAGATGTTAAAGATGCTGAGAGATTGATGTCCCTGTCCTATGTTCCATGGAAACCAGATGTAGGCAGTTTTTCTGAAGATGACAAAAATCTCGGAGATGCAGGAATCTTGATGGGTGATATTCCAGATGCTTTGTGTTTTACCGTGGAGGTATTTGGTTTTACAAGATTTTTGATGATGTATATGGACAGTCCGGAGATAATATTCAGACTTTTGAAATTTTTTCAGGAGCGGCTTTATAACTACTTAGAGTATCTGCTGGAAAACGGTGCAGTAACTCTCTACAGGATTGTTGGACCTGAGTATGCAACCCCTCCCTACCTGAATCCGAAAGAGTTTGATAAACTTGTCACATCCTATGACAAAGAGATAATTTCTCTTATGCATCAGTACGGAGCAAAGGCAAGACTGCACTCCCACGGTAAGATAAAGAAGGCTTTGAGGTCTTTCATTGAGATGGGTATTGATGCGACTGACCCGATAGAGCCTCCTCCTGATGGAGATATTACCCTTAAGGAGGCAAGGGAAATACTTGGCGATAGGTGTGTTTTGATGGGTAACATAGAAGAAAGGCTCTTTGAGATTGGAACTAAGTTGGATATGGAAAATGCAGTAAAAAAGGCAATGGATGACGCAGCAGGTAAAGGTCCTTTTATTCTATGTCCTACTGCAATGCCACTAACCACTCCACTTGACAAAAAAATTCAGGGAAATATTATTCACTACATTGATACTGGTATAAAATACGGGAAACTATAATGGTGAAATCTGATAGATGGATAAAAAGTATGGGTGAAGGTATGATAAGTCCTTTCAGTCCGGAGAAGATAAAAAAGGGTATTTCCTTCGGTCTGTCTTCTTATGGATATGACTTTACACTATCTGAGGAGTTTCTTATATTCAGGGGCAAAGGGGTTGTCTCTCCCAAAAAAATAAAAGATTCTGACTTTGAAAGGTCTAATGGAAAGGTTTGTACCATACCACCCAACAGTTTCATATTGGGCAGAAGTGCTGAGTATTTTAAGATACCCCGCGACATCATTGGAATCTGTTTTGGAAAGTCCACCTATGCAAGGTGCGGGATAATAGTGAACGTAACACCACTTGAACCGGAATGGGAAGGTAATCTTACTGTTCAGATTGCAAATCTTTCTCCTGTCCCTGCAGAGGTTTATGCAGGAGAAGGCATTGCGCAGATAATCTTTTTGGGGGCAGATGAGGTGTGCGAGAAATCCTACAAAGACCTTGCAGGTAAGTACCAGTCGTCAAAGGGTATTCTTCTTCCACGCTGAACCTGAGTCAGACCTTAATCCTTGTATTACCTCCCTTACATTTTCTATCCTGTCCTCTGTATTCGGATGGCTCCTCAAAAAAGTTATGGTTGTTGAGGAAGAGCCGCTTTCCTCTATCTCCTGCAGTTTCTTAAAGAATGTTATCATCCCTTCGGGGTCGTATCCTGCACGGTAGGCATAGGTTACCCCGTGTGTA
Source organism: uncultured bacterium (assembly GCA_964406415.1). Lineage (GTDB taxonomy): Bacteria > Ratteibacteria > UBA8468 > B48-G9 > JAFGKM01 > JAFGKM01. The sequence continues at coordinate 4,348 of CAYORP010000217.1, read as the reverse complement.
TCGGCACGCAGTTCCTGTGTTCTGCTGTACTTCAGCATGCTCAGGGTAAATGCCGCATTAACCGCATTCTGTATCGCTGCGCTTCTATTCTGTAGAAGTATTGACGCGGGTATTGAATAGAGGATTGACTTCTGCATCTGGTTGACCCCGTCCCTTGCACATATATGGGTTATTTCATGGCCTATTATGCAGGCTAACTCATCATTTGATTCCGTTTTTTCAATAAGACCTGTATGCAGATATACAAATCCTCCGGGTAGTGCAAAGGCATTTACCTCTTTGTTTTCAACGACCCTGATTGTGTAGTTCAAACCTGGTCTGTCCGAAACACTGGCTACCTTCTGGAAAATCTTTTTTATCTCTGCAGTCGCCTCTACTACCTTGTATTCCTCCTGTATTTTCTTGTCGGCGGCAGTACCCATATCAATCTCATCCTGTTCTGAATATGCGGTATATTCTGTTTTTTGCGTTACCGGATTATAGTACGTGGCACACCCTGCAAGCAGTAAAACCAGAGGTATCAGTAATAACCTTTTCAGCGTAGACATTTTCTTTTCTCCTCTAAATTCCCTCTACTCCCTCACCTTTTATTCCTCTCCCCGAGGGGGAGAGGGAAGGGTGAGGGGCTCCTCTTCTTCCCCCTTTGTAAAAGGGGGATTAAGGGGGATTTCTCACTTCCCTATACAGAACTGCGAAAAAATTTTTTCCATTATTTCTTCGGAGACATCTCTTCCTGTCAGTTCATCAATCTTTTTTATACAGGCATTCAGATTCTCCGCAACCAGTTCAAGACCTGCATTGTTCGCAACCTCTTTCTCTGTCAGATTCAGAGTCTCCTTTATCTCTCTTATTTTACCTTCCTGTTGGATGTTCAGAAATACCTCGTCACCTCTTATCTCTCCGCAGCCCTTGATTATCAGGGTGTATATCTTATCTTCCAATTTGTCCATACCCGTACCTGTCTTTGCAGATATTGATACCGTTCTCTCATATGGAAAGTCTTTTTCAATCTGTGCTCTCTCAATCTTTTCCGTCAGGTCGTTCTTGTTTATGACAATAATATAATTTTTACCGCTAACATGCTGTAATAACTGACGGTCGTATTCATTCATTTTTTTACTCCCGTCCAGCACCACAAGATTTATCTCCGCCTTCTCCATCCACTCAAGTGCCCTGTCCACACCCATCTTCTCTATCCGTCCGCGTACCTTTCTTATACCTGCGGTATCTATAACGTTAACCGGGACCCCCTTGATATTTATGGTCTCCTGTATGGTGTCTCTTGTGGTGCCAGGAATCTCTGTGACGATAGCCCTGTTTTCTTTCAGCAATGCATTAAGCAGACTTGATTTGCCTGCGTTTGCCCGTCCTGTTATGGCGGCGTTTATCCCCTGCTGCATCACTTTGCCTCTGCCTGCACGGGAGAGTATCTTATCTAAGGAAGAGAGTACCTTTTTTATCTCTAATGCGGTATCAAATCCGTACGTTTCAACATCCTCTTCGTCGGGAAAGTTTATCTTTGCCTCCACCACGTAAAAAACCTCAATAAGTACCCCTCTTATCTCCGAGAGTTCATCAGAAAACTTGCCCTTCAGTTTGTTCACGGCCATATTTAAAGACTTCTCTGTTTTGCTGTATATGACCTCCAGTATACCCTCTGCCTGAGTCAGGTCTATCCTGCCGTTGATAAACGCCCTTCTTGTGAATTCTCCCGGCTGGGCAAGTCTTGCCCCGTTCTTTATGCAAACGGAAAGGACCTCTTTGAGTGGAATGATGCCTCCATGACATCCTATCTCAGCCATATCTTCTCTCGTATAACTTCTTGGTTTCCGCATAAAGGTTACAAGTACCTCGTCAACCGTCCTGTCTTCGTCAACAATATGCCCGTAACGTACCGTATGCGAAGAAATCTTCCGTATATCCGTTTTCCGGGCAGGTCTGAAAATACTTCCAATGATTTTATAAGTCTCCGGTCCGCTCAGCCGTATAATGCCGATGCCGCTTATCCCGAGAGGCGTGGAGATTGCACATATGGTAGCGCTTGTTGTTTGCATCTATATATTTTAGCATATATAATAGTCTTTTATGGAAGCAAGAGAGAAGTATGAAAACGTAAAACTCTTCTGCGGCATCCTTTACAGGGATGAGGATGTACTCAGCGCAGTTGTGAAGAAACTGGTTCAGGAGTTTAAAAACGAGGTGGATATATCCGCCGGACCGTTCATCTTTGATTTTACCAACTACTACCGTGATGAAATGGGAGACAACCTCAAAAGGTATTTCGTCTCTTTTAAGAAGACTGTCTCCCCTGAAAACCCTTATAACTGGAAGATAATTTCCAACAATATTGAGAAGGAGTTTTATAGCACCGGGAAGTTTCCCAGAAGGGTGAATCTTGACCCCGGTTACCTGAACCTCTCAAGGGTGGTGCTCTTTTCTGCCAAAGACTTCTACCACAGGATTTATCTGGGGAAGGGTATCTTTGCTGAGGTGACGCTCTATTATGAAAAGGACAGGTTTGTGTTTCTGCCCTGGACATATCCTGACTATAAAAGTAAAGAGTACCTTGATTTTTTTTACAGGGTAAGAGAGGTATATAAGGACCAGTTAATAACCTCCTCATCTTAACTTCCAATCCTCTTTGTTCCTTCTCCCTTTGGGGAGAAGGTCAGGATGAGGGGGAGAGGGAAGGAGTGAGGGGCAAAATTCCAATATACGCTATTGCTAATATGAAGATGTGGCAGAGAATAATAATTGATGCGGCAATAATAGTATTTGTACTGACACTTTTCTTTGGCTGGCGTTCCCTTATGCCTCCGAGGATGCCTGTATATCTTGTCCCTTCCGATTTCGGACTGCCTTCAGAGGACGTTTATCTCCATACCCGTGACGGACTGGAACTGAAAGGCTGGTTTATCCCGTCAGAAAGAGGTAAAGGTACCATCATATGCCTGCACGGTTACCCTGCCAATAAATCCGACATACTTACCGTCGTCTCTTTCCTTTACCCTGACTTCTCTCTCCTTTTGTTTGACTTCAGGGCACACGGAGAAAGCGGCGGGAAGATTACCCACTTCGGTCTGAAGGAGTATCTGGACGTTGAGTCAGCCATAAGATTCATAAAGAGCAGGGAAACGTACAGGGACAAAAAAATAGGGGTATGGGGATATTCACTCGGAGGTGCCGTCGGTATACTGGCGGCTGCCAGATATGACGAGATTGATGCAATTGTCACTGATTCCGCCTTTGCTAATTTTCCCGAAATGGTGACCCACTACTACAAAAATATGGGTCCGCTCAAACACGTATTTTCAGTTCTGTCACGCCTGCTCGGAAGGTATGTGCTGAGGTCTGACTTTGCAAAAAACAGTCCTGAATACTTCATTAACAGCATTAAATCTCCCATCCTTATCATCCACTCAAGAGAGGATGACCTTGTTCCCTACAGACATGCCGAGAGACTTTTCAGGAAAGCCCCGGAGCCGAAGGAGTTGCTGCCTGTTGGAGGAATACACCTTGGTCTTGACCGTGCACTGACAGGAGAGTATCAGGATGCAGTAAAAGGATTTTTCCTCCGCTGGCTGGTGACACAGAATAAATAAAAAATATTGTTTTGTGTGATAAATCGCACCGCTACAGGTAAATTATTATACACTTGACAGAAAGAAATCTTACAGGTATAATATGTAGGAATAGTAAAACAATTCATACCAGTTATATCAGTGTGACTTTTCAGATAAACATTATGGAGATTAAAAATGAAGAAGGTTCCTAAGTTTTTCGGCAGGGTCCCGGTTGGCAGCAAGGGGCAGATTGTCATTCCTGCAGAGGCGAGAAAGACGATGAAGATTAAGCCCGGTGACAGGGTGATTATTATGTCAGGGCCGCTACATGAAAGCAGGGCGATAAATATTATTCCTGAAGATGAATTCAATAAGTTTTTAAAGTTCTTTGAGAAACATGTAATGGATATGAAAAAGGCGGTTTCTAAACCATCAGACCTATGAGCCGTCTAAATTGTTTTATATAATACAAGATAGTAAGTTCTCAGTGAACCACGTTCTTTTCAAGGGGGGCAGACTGAAAGGCCCCCCTCACCCATCCCTCTCCCCCTTGGGGAGAGGATTAAGGTGAGGGGAAAGTGAAGTTTCTGTGAGAATTGATGGGGTTTGCTGAATACTTATACAAGATAGATATTACTATAGGAGCGTTACTATGAAAAAGATTGTACTGGTCGTGGTTGTTCTGCTTGCAGGTCTGTCTGGGTGGCGGGTGTACCGCAGTGTCACCAGAACGGCGGGGGGGCCCCGGGGCGGGGAACCCATGCAGGCAGGAGTTGGCGGGGGGG
>CAYORP010000216.1:0-8723 GCA_964406415.1 uncultured bacterium | reverse complement strand
GGCAAGCACAGTCAATATTATGTGAAGCACTATATCTGCTTATAAACAGCAAGCATATAGCAGGAGTAACCTATACAATAGGAGAACCCGATGTCCCTGTAAAAACCCTGCTTTCAGATGAAGTAGATGCTTTTCTCAAGGAACACATTGCAGAGAGGATAAAACTGGCATATATTGCGAAGAATTTACACATAAGTGTATCCTTACTCTCACACCGGTATAAACAGGAAAAAGGGTTCTCTCCCATAACCAGACTTCTCAGTCTGCGTATCAATTACAGTAAAACACTCCTGTTGAAGGGATATCCACTTAAGGTAATAGCAGTCCAGATGGGATTCTCTGACGCCTTCCACTTTTCAAAAACATTCAAAATTATGGAGGGTATCCCACCACGTGAATTTCTCAAAAGGACCGACCGGATGTTAAGATGAAATAGCATTATCAGGTTATGGAGTGAATAAAACGTATAAATTTCTGTACTGCTTCCCCTTCGTCTTTATCTGTAAATACCTGTATATTCTCTTTTTCCCTGTAAATCTTTCTGGCAGAAGCACCTGTGATTCTGTTCCGTTCTGCATCAAGTGGATTTAAAATCAAGATTTCTCCTCTGATATAATCCAGAAGGTCAGGCAGGTCATATACAGAGAGAATTCCGGGAATGATAATACTCTGCGGCCAGGTAAAAGGAAAACTTTCCGTCATTGCTGTATATTCACAGAGTATATCCCAGAGAACCAACCGGCAGTTGATACCGGACAGAAATGCAGTATGTAGTGCTACAATCGCTCCGACGCCTCTTCCTGCAACAACAATATTACCGGCATCAACCTCTTTTAGCGACCTCAGATAAGCAATAGAATACATAGCATCTCTTATCCTGAGTCCCATTATCGGGTATGATGCTCCCACAGAAAGGTATGTGAGAATTCTCTCTATATCATTCCATTCAGCCATATCGTAGGCGGTAGGCTGTGGGGTAAGTTCTCCTACTCCACTGACATCCACACTCAATATAACAGGTTCGGCAGGAAAGTCATCACGCTGTGTAAAACGTCCGGCTGCAGAGAGAAAACCTCCGTTTTTAAATCCTCTCCACTTGCCTGCCTCGTCAATGAAAAGAAGACCCGGTTTTTGTTTTTGTATATCCACCCTACTGTAAAGAAGCCCCGGCACAAAGGTGTCTTCCCTCGTGTGTATCGCAATTTTCTCAAGTTTGTGTGACCATCTTACAGGTGCATTCTTTTCCCTGCTTACAACATACCTGGTAAATTTGGAATGTTCCAGCCCTAAGAGTTTCCCCACCCTACCACGCAGAATATCCACAGATGGTTTCCTTTTTTCATTTCTGCGCTCATCCCGAAGTTCTCTACCGAGACGACGGTTAAAAGTATACATATTTGTTTTGTTATTGGGTCTGCACTTCAACATCTCAGGGTCAACCAGTTCAAGATCATTCTCTCTTAGATGTTCCGGAGCAGTCTCTTTATGCCTGATAAACCGGTTCATCCACCGCACCACCTCCCCTGCCATTTCAGGAGTATAGCCATGTCCGCTGTTTTCCTGAATATACAATCCTATCCTGTCCTCGCTCCCATAAATCCTGTATATTCTTCTGACCTCCTGGTAGAGATTCTCTGTATGTCTGTAATCAAAAACCTCATCAAGTTTCCCTCCAACTATAAGTACAGGAAGCGGGACAAGAGAAGTTATAAGGTCCTTATAACCGATACCTTCTGCCATAACTCCGGGACCGAATTGTTCAGGACAACTGGTGTACAGGTCGGAAAAATGGAGTTGCTCATGAGAGGAGAGACAGCAGACGGGAGATAAAAAGGATATACGTTTATCAATCAGTGCCGTATATATAGAGGTACAACCGCCGCCGGAAACTCCCGTTATGGAGATACCAAGGTTCTTGTCAATATCAGGTCTGGTCTGAATGTAGTCTATTGAACGGACAGCATCCAGCACAAAATGGAAGTTGCTCCACGCTCCGGTAAGATACCCAATCAATCCGTTGGTAAAGTGGTTGTTCATCTCCGGCATTTCTCCGGCACAGCCCGGCGGGTCAAATGAAACAGCAATATAACCATTTCTCGCAAAGACCTGTGCCGAATGCTGATAACTCTTAAAGGTCTTGCTGGCGTGTCCTGTTGGACAAATCACACAGGGATAAACACCTCTCTTTAGAGGCATATAAATACTGGCATTTACATTCCAACCGGGAAGGGATTCATAAAGAACGTTCTGTATCCGGTAATTTTCACGCTCATATTCAGAGACAACCTCAGCCTTTAATTTTCCGCTGCGGTTAAAGAGCAACGGGTGAAATGCCCCCCTGATTGCTTTAATATACTTATTTTTAATCCCTTCCCATTCCTCCTTGCTGGAAACACTCCTGCGTCTTAAATCCCCCTCTTTTAGACACTTTCTGCACCTGTTGATAATTTCCTTTTGCAACTGAAGTCCTGCAAAATCTTCCAGTATTTGTAAAGTAGACATTTTATTTCCCCTATCAAATCCCCTCTAACCCCCCTTTACTAAAGGGGGGGAATGAAAGATTATCTCCCCCCTTGTTAAAGAGAGACTCATCTCTCTCTCCCTTTGGAAAAGGGATTCCCTCTTCCTCTCTCCCCCTTTGGAGAAGGGGGATTTTTCATAATAAACATTTCCTTTCCCCTGTTATTATAACATACAGACAGGGATAAAAAACCATAAAAGAATGATGGCAAAGTATTTTTGCTGGACAAGATTTGTTTTATATGTTATCCTTTATTGTTATATAACGAAGGAAGCAGGCAGAAACCCGGGGCTTCCTGTAATTGAAAGGTTTCCCGGGTATCGGTTTTTTTGCTCTTACGCAAAAGGGGGGATATGATAAAATAGCGAGGTGAAAAGTATGTGGTATAAACGAATTGGTTGTAAAACAACAGCTTTCCCCTTTTTGGGAAGCACAACAAAAGCGAGGACTTACGAATGGAACAGGTAAATAAATTATATGTAGGGAATCTGGATTATGGAACGACTGAAGACGAACTTAAGAATTTTTTCGTTGAAAAAGGTATAGAGCCGAAAGCCGTAACCCTGATAATAGACAAATATACAGGCAGGGCAAAAGGGTTCGGTTTCGTTGAGGTTGAGTCTGAAGAAGTACTTCAACAGGCAATTGAGGCACTCAACGGACAGGAACTGAACGGAAGGAAGTTAACCGTGAATAAAGCACAGCCTCCGAGAGAAAGAACGGGAGGAGACAGGTCCGGCGGATTCGGCGACAGAGGCGGATTTGGAGGTAGGTCCGGTAGGTCCGGTGGTGATAGAAGACGCCCCCGGTATTGATTACACAGAGATTTAAAAAAAGAGCGTCTTGAAATATTGAGGCGCTCTTTTTTTTTGACTATGCGTTTTCCCTCCCACTTTAACGAATTGATGAAATCAATTTGTTATTAAAATTTGTGGATAACCAGGCCTGATGGAACCTTGGGATAAAAATAGGTTGTCTTCTGGGGCATTACCTTCCCACTAAAACAAATGTTCAGGAATTGTTGTTTATCCACCGGTTCCAAGAAAAAAATAACCCCGCTATCTTTCTTGCGGTATTCTTTCAGAAGATAATCGGCCGACTGGTGATAAAGGATTTCGTCTCCGTCTGTCTTAAGTATCTGCGGTAGGATAGAATTGTGCAGTATCACAGTCTCAAGAGATTGCCAATGAGACGAAGGATTACCCAGCATTCTTATTGTATAAGATTCACCTTTTTCATAAACACCAAAAGATTTTGTACTTTTCTCCTGATGCATATTTTCAAACATTACGTTTACAGAGGGTACCTTCTCCACCTCAAAATATTTTGTAAAGATATCTCTGTTCTTTATGAATGAAACATCTGAAGGTATGTACCTGTGGGTAGGAAGTATTAAAAGTTCAGGGGATTCAATATTTACAAGGAATACGAGAACATAACCGTTTTTTATATCCGGATTATCCCTGTAAAATTGCAGTGCGGCCTGGTATCTGTGATGTCCATCTGCTATTATAAGTTTGCATGAAGTCAGAAGTCCTTTTATTCTTGTAATGTCTTCAGAGTTACTTATCCTACCGAAATCAAAATGGTTATTGTCATCTATCTTCCCTTTAGAGACGAAAGCCGAACCATCAATAATTTTCTCTATCAGGTTGGACCTATCCTGATAAAGCATAAAAACTGGTGAAAAATTCGCCCTGCATTTTTCTATCAGTCTGTAACGGTTTTTATGGTGTTTCTCAAACACCCTCTCGTGGGGAATAATGTTGCCGGAATTGAAATCCTCAAGATGCAATAAAGCAAAAATACCTTTCCTCACAAAAGATTTCCCCATCCAGTTGAAACAGTGCCTGTTGAAATAGAAACTTTCTTCCTTATCCTGCACAAGAACCTTCTGTTTTATCCAGTCATTGAAAAGTTTATCTACATTCAGAGGCATGGCTTTACTTGATATGAGACGTATAACATTCCATTCAGAAAGCGACATAAGAAGGTCTTCATCTTCTGCAGTTATAACATCCCAAGGTGGAGCAATAACGCTGCTCAGGTCTCCGGTTTTCTCAAGGTTATATACAAATCCCCTGAAAGGGTTGATTTCTATCATATTTCATTCCTCTCCATCTGCACCGCTACCCTCTTCAACAGGACGTTGTTCCTCAAAAGACAGGTATACCTCTATTCTTGAATCTTTCTTCAGGTCAGAATACCAGTTGTTAAAGTACTCTTCCTTCTTCTGCCACAGTAGTGTTCTTCTTATAGATTCTTCATCTTTATCGGTTACCTGATGGGTTTTAATGTAATCTGTCACTTCTTTGTCGGAAACCGTTACACTGCCTTCTGTTATCACTATTTCCTTTAACTTTTCCACCATTATCTTCGCCCTTATCTCATCTTCAATCTTTCGCAGTTCCTCACTCGGATAGTTAGAGATTATCTCTTTGAACTTCTGCTCGTCAAATTTACCCTTCTCATCCTTGAAAATGGGCTCTGACCTTATCACCTCCACTATCTCGCTGTTCAAAACCCTTATCCTCCTTCGTCTGGCTCGCTGCAGAAGGAGCCTTTCTCTTATCATATCCTCAAGAACTCCCCGTTCTATATTCATCCCCTTGAAAAATTCTTCTGCCTTATCTCCGAATATCTGTCTGTATCTTTCCTCAACCTCTGACAGATTCTGGTAGTATTCCCTGAGCGTAATTGATTCCCTATTCACTATTGCTGCGTAATACAATTTTTTGCTATTTCCTCCGATACCGACGCCCCATATTAAAAAACCGGGAATAATAAGTATTGCCACTATCCACAGTATTATCTTCATATTTTTCTTTTTCCTGAAAAATTTCATAATCATTTTATTTGCTCCCCTTAATTATTATTACAAACTCACCCTTTACATCCTTTTCCTGATATTCTGAAAATATTTCCCGTACCGTTCCGGTTCTAATATCCTCAAACTTTTTTGTCAGTTCCCGACAAACGGTAACTTCTCTTTCAGGGAAAAGTTCATTCATCATACCGAGGGTATCTTTCACCCTGTGAACAGATTCATAAAAAACAGTCGTCTCTTCCTTTCCCTTCAGATACTCAAAAAACTTTTCCCTTTTACCCTTCTTCCTCGGTATAAAACCGTAAAAACACACCCTGTCCGCAGGCAACCCACAAACAGACAATGCCGCAGATAGAGAAGAAGGGCCTGGTACAGGAAACACAGGGATATTGTTTTTATACGCTTCACGAACCAGAAGATAAGCGGGGTCAGATATACCAGGCGTCCCGCGGTCGCATACAAGTGCAACCTCCCTGCCTTCGGTAAGAAAACTCAGGGCCTCTTTGAGCCTTATCCGCTCATTTTCTCTGTAGTAACTGACCAGCCGCTTCTTTATACCCAGATGATTAAGCAGTTTTAAGGTTTCCCTTGTATCTTCACAGAAAATGATATCAACGCTCTTCAAAACCTCTACTGCTCTGAGTGTAATATCCCCAAGATTGCCTATCGGAGTTGCCACAATATATAACATTTTTTCTTGACTTTCGGAAAAATGTATTATACACTAATCAGGATTTTTTTTAAAGTTTAAAAATTTCTGATTTTAAGGGAATCCTTCAAAGGGAACAAATGGATTATGACAAAATTTTGAGTGGAATAATAAAAAAGACCGACAGTAAGATACTCCTGCTCGTTCTGGACGGCATTGGCGGACTGCCCCATCCTGAAACAGGGAAAACCGAACTTGAAACCGCAAAAACACCATTTATTGATGAGATGGCGGCAAAGAGTTCTTGCGGAATGTCCACGCCTGTTCTCAGCGGCATCACACCGGGAAGCGGCCCTGGACACATTGCTCTTTTTGGATACGACCCCATAGAAACACAGATAGGGAGAGGCGTACTTGAGTGTCTGGGGATAGATGCCCCTGTGGGGAAAGATGATATCGCCATCCGCGGAAACTTTGCGACGATAGATGCAGGCGGAACGGTAAGAGACAGAAGGGCGGGAAGAATCCCAACGGAGGAAAACGAAAAAATTGTCTCCGCCATCTCGGGAAAGATAAAAGAGATATCCGGCGTAAAAATAGAGATACGGACCGTCAAAGAACACCGGTGCGCAATCGTATTGAAAGGAACAGGCCTATCCCCTGAAGTAACAGAAAATGACCCGCAGAAAGAGAATCTTCCGTTAAAGACGATAGAACCTCTGACCAAATCCGCAGAAAAGACCGCGAAGGTCCTCAACGAGTTTGAAAACAGGGTTATGAAACTGCTAAAAAACATTGACACAAAAGCAAAAGGTATACTTTTCAGGGGAATATCAAAACTACCGGATATACCGGGTTTTGCGGAAAAGTATAAACTCAATGCTGCCTGCATAGCCGTATACCCGATGTACAAAGGGATATCAAAGGTTGTAGGGATGGATATCATAAAAACAGGAGAAACGGTAGAAGACGAAATAAAAACACTTATAGATGTCTACAATAGGTATGACTTCTTCTTCCTTCACATCAAAAAGACGGATAGTTACGGAGAAGACGGGAACTTTGATGCAAAGGTCAAACTGATTGAAGAGGTGGATGTTAGACTTAGACCAATTAAAAAACTTGAATTCGGGAGCATTGCAGTAACAGGCGACCATTCAACCCCTGCAGTTCTGAAATCCCATTCATGGCACCCCTTACCGCTCCTTATAAATTCACCCTATGTTATTCCTGACAGCGTAAAGAAATTTACCGAAAGAGAATGCTCAAAAGGTATTCTCGGCAGGATTTACTCTAAGGAAATTATGTATCTTTTGCTTGCCGGGGCACTAAAACTTGATAAATTCGGAGCATAAAAAAGATGTTCGGATTTAAAGGCGGAGTAAAACTCATTGACTTCAAGGAATTAAGCAAAGGGAAACAGATAGAGAATTTCCCTCCGCCAGAAAAAGTCATAATACCCTTATCACAACATACAGGCACTCCTGCAAAACCCGTCGTTAAAAAAGGTGATGCGGTTCTGAAAGGGCAGGTAATAGGTGAGGCTGAAGGGTTCTGCAGCAGCCCTGTTCACTCAAGCATCTCCGGAACTGTTAAATCCATGGAAAGTTGGTCCCTCCCCGGAGGTAAAACATCCTTATCTTTCATAATAGAAAACGACGGACAGGAAACTGCTGTTGAAGGTATAAAAAATGACTGGAGAAAACTGGAACCTGACGAAATAGCCCGTCTGGTACATCAGGCAGGTATAGTGGGAATGGGAGGAGCGGCCTTTCCCTCCTACATAAAACTCACAACACCCGAAGGAAAAAAGGTAAGGCATGTTATTATTAACGGATGCGAGTGCGAGCCATTTCTTACCGGTGATTACAGGGTTATGAAGGAACAGTATGAAGAGATTATTGAGGGGCTGCAGATAATATGCAGGGCTCTTTCCGTAAAAAAAGCATACATCGGCCTTGAAAACAACAAAAAAGACATTGCCGCAATCCTGAAAAACTTCCTTAAGGACAAACAGACAGAAATTGACATTGAGGTTAGAGTTCTATCTTCAACCTATCCACAGGGCAGTGAAAAACACCTCATAAAATCCATTACAGGTAGAGAAGTGCCATCGGGAGGACTGCCAGCGAACATCGGATGTATCGTATTCAATGTCCAGACCGCTCTGGCAATAAGGAATGCAGTTTGCAATGGAACACCTCTTATAGAAAGGGTTCTAACAGTAAGCGGACTGGTTAAAAACCCGAGAAATCTCAGGGTAAGAATAGGAACTCCCATATCAAAAATTCTTGAGTACTGCGGCGGAGAGATGAAACCGGGGCGCAACGTCATCATTGGCGGGCCTATGACAGGCATCCAGATACATTCTGCTGAAATACCCGTAACCAAGGGGACCACAGGTATAATAATACTCCCGGAAGAAAACATAACGGAAGAGATACAGCCCTGCATAAGATGCGGCAGGTGTATAGAAGTATGCCCCATGAACCTGTTCCCTTCAAAACTGGGAAGGCTCGCAGAAAAGAGAAACTGGAACGGATGTAAAACGCTTAATGTAGAGGACTGTATTGAATGCGGAAGTTGCAGTTACGTATGTCCTGCAAAGAGACCGCTGACTGAACTATTTAAGTGGGCAAAGACTGAAATACGCAAGATCCCCTCTTGAACCTCACAAAAGAGAGATATTATAGTTCCCCTCCAGTCCTCCCCTAATAAAGGGGAGT
>CAYORP010000215.1:0-5149 GCA_964406415.1 uncultured bacterium | reverse complement strand
CCCGCACTAAGGAGAGAGGCGTCCAAGCCGAAAGACTTTTGCAAAAAGGGGAAATGGCAATAAAACGAGCCGTCGTCTTTGTTGAGGGAAGGGTACAGGGGGTAGGTTTCCGTCCAACCGTTTACAGGTATGCCGTCAAAAACCACCTTGCAGGTTTTATAGTCAATACAACCGATGGTGTTTACATTGAGGTGGAGGGCGACTCTGCCGACATCAAGGCATTTCTGGACAGTGTAAAGTTCCACCCTCCAAAACAGTCCGTTATAAAACACATCTCAGTTTCTTATATCCCGGTTAAGAACGAGAACGGATTCAGGATAGAAAAAAGCCGTCAGGGCAGGAGTCTAACAGTCAGGACAGAACTCTCTCCTGACATAGCCACCTGTAAAAAGTGCCTGAAGGAGATGTTTGACCCTTCCAACAGGAGATACCTTTTCCCCTTTATCAACTGTACCGACTGCGGACCAAGGTTTACCATCGCAAAAAAACTTCCCTATGACAGAAAAAACACCACAATGGACAGGTTTATGCTGTGTCCTGACTGCTATGCAGAATATATCAATCCCCTTGACAGAAGGTTTCATGCACAGCCGAACTGCTGCTTTGCCTGCGGCCCGGAGTACACACTGCTTGACGGGAAAAGCAAGATTGCCGCAGGTAATGATGCCATAAAAGCCACCTCAGAGATTATCTCAAAAGGAGCCATTGCCGCGGTTAAGGGGACAGGCGGCTATCACCTTATATGCGATGGTAAAAATCCATCGGCAATAAGAAAACTCAGGGAGAGGAAGAAAAGGGGGGACAAGCCCTTCGCTCTTATGGCAAAAGACATATCCGTTATAGAAAAATACTGTACTGTGGACAGTGCTGAAAAAAAGGTGCTTGGCTCCTGGCAGACGCCTGTTGTAATACTGAGGAAGAAAAAGGTATGCGAGATACCGGAAGAGGTTGCACCTTTTAACAGTCACCTCGGTTTTTTCCTGCCCTACGCACCCATACACCACCTGCTCTTTTTTTACGGTGCCCCGGAGGTTATAGTCGCCACGAGCGCCAACGTCTCTGACGAACCCATCATCTTCAGGGACAACGAAGCATCCATAAAAAAACTTACAGGCATTGCGGACTATATACTGACAAACAACAGGGAGATAGAGACAGGCTGTGATGACTCTGTGGTAAAAAAGGTTGGTCAGGGGACCAGTTTTTACTTCCTGCGCAAGGCAAGGGGATATATTCCAGACCCCATCGCAACCCGGACAGTCTTTAAAAAAGAGGTCTTTGCGGCAGGGGCGAATGAGAAAAACACCTTCTCTTTCGGCAGGGACAGTGAAATCATCACCAGCCAGCACGCAGGGACAATGGGCAGTCTTGAATCACTGAACTTTTATAAAGATTTATACATCCACTTCAAAAGACTCTTTGGCTTCCATCCGGAGGTTGTCGCATATGACCTGCATCCTGACTATCTAACGAGCCAGTTTGCCATAGAACTGGCAGAAAAAGAAAAGATGAAAGGGATGGGCATTCAGCACCATCACGCCCACATTGCCGCCTGTATGCTGGAAAATAACCTCCCCAACCGCAAGGTCATAGGTGTTGCTATGGACGGGACAGGGTACGGAGAAGAAGGAGACATAAGAGGGGCGGAGATTATGCTGGCTGATTATAAAAGTTATGAGAGGTTTGCATATCTTGATTACGTGCCCCTGCCCGGTGGCGAAAAGGCGATAAAAGAGGTCTGGAGGGTATCTCTTGCGTATCTTTACAGGTCGTTCGGGAAGGAAATGTTCAGTCTGAAATTACCACTCTTCAGGAATGTTGAAAACAAAAAAATATCCGCAGTCAGTGAGATGCTGGTAAACAATGTAAACTGCCCTCCAGTCTCAAGCATGGGACGTCTCTTTGATGCGGTCGCCGGCATAACCGGAATAAGGACAAGCATCACCTATGACGCACAGGCTGCGGCTGAGATGGAGATGGCGGCGGAATCAGGGAAAAAGAAGATGTCTCCTTACATATTCGGGGCGAGAAAGGAAGCAGGAAGACTTGTCATTAATGCTGACCCTGTAATAAAAAGTATGGTTGGGGATGTGGGAAAGGACGTTTCTCCTGATATTATCTCCTGCAGGTTTCATGCTGGGGTGGCTGAAATAATTACAGCAATCTGTAAAAAAATAAAGGAAGAAAAAAATATCTCTGAGGTTGCACTCTCGGGAGGGGTTTTTCAAAATGCAGTTCTACTGGGTATGACAATGAGGAGACTGAGCATGAACGGCTTTAAGGTATATATCCACAAACGTCTGCCGCCAAACGACGGCTGCATCTCCGTAGGTCAGGCCGTCATAGCGGGGTCAACTCTTGACACCTGACAGGTTCTCTTCTATCTCTTTATCTATCCTGTCAAACTCTTCCTTTACCTTATCCTCAGCAATATATCTCATCTTTACTACTTTTTCTCTTGCAGGCATTCTCATTATCTCTTCAAGGGGAACCTTCTTTTCCAGTGCACTGCCTGCCATATGATGAAAAGACAGTATTGCCTTCAACATCCTGTACTGCTTTTGCAACGTGGTATAGGCATCCCTGTCGTCAAAAGCGCTCTGATGCAAAAAATCCTCTCTTATGGAACGAGCAGTTTCAAGCACAAGATTGTCCTGCACGGATAAGGTTTCCTTACCTACAAGCCGCACTATCTCATTCAGTTCTGACTCCCGTTCCAGTATTGAAAGAGCCTCCTTTTTTATATCTGGAAAGTCTGGAGCAATCTCTTTTTCAAGGTATGTTCTGACGTTGTCTTCATACAGGGAATAACTGGTAAGCCAGTTTACCGCCGGGAAGTGCCGCTGATAGGCAAGGCGGTCGTCAAGCCCCCAGAAAACCTTTACCACCCGCAGGGTCATCTGTACCACAGGGTCTGTCAGGTCTCCACCCGGAGGACTCACCGCACCTACGACGGAAAGAGAACCCTCCCGTCCACTGGCAGAAGACTCTCCGGACTTTTTATCCTTCCCGAGGGTAACCACCCTGCCTGCCCTTTCGTAAAAAGATGCTATACTCGTACCGAGATATGCAGGATAGCCTTCCTCTCCTGGCATCTCTTCCATCCTGCCGGAAATCTCCCTTAACGCCTCTGCCCACCTGCTGGTAGAGTCAGCCATAAGCGCGACCGAGTACCCCATATCCCTGAAATACTCTCCGATTGTAATGCCTGTGTATATGGAAGCCTCTCTTGCGGCAACCGGCATATTGGATGTGTTTGCTATGAGAACGGTCCTTTCCATAAGAGGCCTGCCCGAAGATGGGTCTTTCAGTTCAGGGAACTCTATTAAAACATCTGCCATCTCGTTACCTCTTTCCCCGCATCCGATATATACGACGACCTGAGAGTCCGCCCACTTCGCCACCGCGTGAAGGACCACGGTGTTATGAAACAATGAGGGAATATTCCCACCTATAAAATTATGGTGTTTTTCAACCTGCAGGTCGTATACAGGAAGATTGTAATCTTCTATTTCTATCTTGACTATCCTATCCTGATATACGTGAGCCAAGCAGTTAAACGCCAATTTCTGCAAATGCGGGTCTTCCGTCACCTTTGCAAAGGTTTTAAAAAGCGACAGGGTTATCTTTTCCCCAGCAAGAAGATTGAAGATTTCCACACCGGCATCTTTTAATTTTTTATAAGGCCTTCCGCAGTCATTGTAAACATTTTCACAGAAAACAGGAGAGATGTGCAGAGCATCGCATCTTTGATACCTTTTCATGTCCGAGGAAAGATATTCCTTTATTGATGCGTATTTTGCAAAGGCATCGTCTCCCGTCAGAGCGTAAAATTTACCTATCTCTTCACTGCCCATTACAATAACCCTGAAATATATCGTGCCATTTACCAGTTTTTCCATTACCTTGCATATTATACCGAGGCGGGTTAGAAGATAAGAAAGTTGGGATGACAGCATCCTGCTTGCCGTCGCAATCTCAATCTCCCCCTTATTATACCCAAAATAGCCGTCGCATAAGAAGTATCCTTTTATAAAATTGCTTAGAACCTTCTTTGAACTCTGCATCAACGGCAAGGGCAAAATCAAATTTCTTGATTTTTTTACCTCCGGAAATTGTAAAAATTTCAGCAGTTCAGACACAACACAGGATTCAAGCCATAAACAATTCACAGTTCTTGCGTATCGTTGTATGGGTTTTATGCCAAACAGTTCCTCCGAAAGGGAAGAATAGAGTTGCAGTATCCGCTCGTCGTTATTATAGAATCTTATGGACCGCCCTTTAAGCATCCCGTCCGACATAAGGAATCCGAGAAACAACGAAAACTTCTCATCAAGAAACGCAGGTATTTTACAGGATAAACTGTTAGCCTGTCCCTTTATTTTCTCTGGGACAGGCGCATTCAGTCCGTTCTTTGCGTAAATTTTCTTTATGAATTTCAAGGTGGGGTTGTTGTTTCCATTATAATACTCCCTCAAAAGACTCCAAGAAACATTCAGTCCATCAGCGACTTTTTGCAGGGTACCCCGTTCTTCTTTCATCTTTTGTATCAGACCGCTAACTTTCTTGTTCAATATCCTATCGGAACTTCTGTAGTTCCGGAAAATCTTATAGACGGAGAATTTATACTTTTCGCTTGCGCATGGAATTGTCCGCGGTGCGGCAAGATAATCTCCTAACTTCAGCGTTATCGCGGGGATTTCTTCTATTTTCATCTCTTCGTCAAACCTGAAAAGTTTGTGCGCCGGCGTAACCTCCATAATCCTGCCGGCATCCGTATAAATCCTGACGATTTTGTCTGTACGCCCTCTATAGGCAACAGTGGCAACCCCTTCAACTATCTTCCCGTCATAAAAGGAATTCACCTTAATGGGATTCCTCAACCTTATGTATTCTTCATTGTTTTTTACTTCCTTTTCTCCGTGTTTTTCAGCATCTCTGAATATCTCTCTTATGGATTTTACTGTTCCGTTGGCAAGCAGACCAGGAGTATTTCCAGTTACACACTTGCCGGAGCCAAAGGGTCCGGGAATGCAGGCGGTTCCGCCTTTCAGTACAGGGAACAGTGTATCTACAACCCTTTGTCCGGTTACAAGCGGCTCTTCAGGCGGTTTCTTACTGCTAACAGGACGGCGTTCACGGACAGGCC
>CAYORP010000214.1:0-10116 GCA_964406415.1 uncultured bacterium | reverse complement strand
CAGGGAAAACTTGGTAATTTTCTGGACTACTATCCCGGGGGATGGCAGGAAATTTTTCCCAATGGAGGAGTACCTTGCGAATATAAAGGAGCCAATCTCGGACTGCATGGTGAGGTTGCTCTTCAACCCTGGAAATATTTGCTGACTGAAGATACTACAGACCATCTCTCAATAAAATTTTATACGGAAACCTATAGAACTCCGTTCCTTCTGGAAAAAACAATCTCCATAAAGAAAAAAAGCACGGTAGTTCTCATTGACGAAAAAGTCACCAATAAATCAGGCGAGGATATGAACTTTATCTGGGGACACCATCCGGCAATTGGCAGACCATTTCTATCATCCGACTGCATTATCAAAATAAAAGGGGCAAAGGTAACAGTGGGACCAGGCGATGGAAAAGCATTTACAAATTTAAAACAGACTACAGGCATCTGGCCGCTGGTTGAGAGTCTGGACAGTAAAGAAAAGGTCAATATCAGTATATGCCCTTCTGAAAATGACAGGGTTTCCGAGGTAATATTTCTGTCTGAGTTGCAGGAAGGACGATACGAGATTTTTAACAAAAAACTTAATCTGGGTTTTGAACTGGAATTTCCTCAAGAGGTATTCCGATATATCTGGTTCTGGAGGGTTGCGAAAGGAAGTTTTAATTATCCATGGTATGGAAGAACCTACAACATTGCACTTGAGCCGTTTTCAAGCCTGCCAAATCTTGCAGAAGCCGTTAAAAGGGGGGACAGTTTGAGTCTAAGAGCAGGTCAAAGTCTTTCAGCAACATTAAAAGCCTCCGTAACTACAGGGTAAAAATATAATTCTATAATTCCTGATACTCTTTAATCCCCCTTTTCAAAGGGGGAGCAGGCAAGAGAAACGTTACTGAAAACAGAGGCAAATTTAATACAACAAAAAAGTGAAATAGGAGAATCTGGAGTAAAATGGAAGAATACGAAATAGTCATCGGCCTGGAGGTGCACGCTGAACTGCTTACGGAATCAAAAATGTTCTGTGGCTGTTCAACCAGATTCGGGGCACCCCCCAACACCCATGTATGTCCGATATGTGCGGGTTTTCCAGGCACGTTACCGGTGCTCAATAGAAAAGCGGTTGAACTGGCACTGAAGGCTGCAATTGCCTTCAATTGTAAACCATCTTCATTTTCAAGATTTGCAAGAAAAAATTATTTTTATCCGGACCTGCCAAAAAACTATCAGATTTCTCAGTATGAAGAACCTCTCGCTTCTGACGGTTATCTTATGATAGACGGAAGAAATATCAGGTTAAAAAGAATACATATGGAAGAAGATGCAGGTAAACTTATACATTCACAGGAAATAGAAAGCGGATTCTCCCTTGTAGACCTTAATAGAAGTTCCGTTCCACTGATTGAAATTGTTACAGAACCTGATATCAGAAATGCATTGGAAGCCGAAAAGTTTCTTGTGTATCTTAAGAGGACTCTTGAATACCTTGAGGTAAGCGATTGTAATATGGAAGAGGGTTCTTTGAGATGTGATGCCAACATATCTGTGCGAAAAGGAGGTAGTGGTGAACTGGGAGTAAAATCAGAAATTAAAAACATAAATTCTTTCAAATCTGTCAGAAAAGCACTTGATTATGAATCAAAACGGCAGATATCCACATTGAAAAAGGGTGAACACCTGCTCCAGGAGACGCGACTGTGGAATGAAACCCTGCAGATTACCGAAGAAATGAGGACCAAAGAAGAAGCCCATGATTACAGGTATTTCCCAGAGCCGGATCTCGTTCCTTTTACAATTGATGACAGGTTGGTTGAAGATGTAACAGCACAGGTAGGAGAACTTCCATTACAAAGAAAGGAAAGATTCATAAGAGACTATAATCTTTCCGAATACGATGCCGGCATTCTCACATCAAAAAAAGACATAGCGGATTATTTTGAAGAATGCGTAACAAAATATACAAAGCCCAAAATGATTGCAAACTGGATTATGGGAGACCTTGCTGCACTGCTTAAATCCAGTAAAACAGGCATTAAAAATTCCCCTGTAACACCGGAAAGCATGGTTCAGATATTATCACTGATTGAAAAAGGAACAATGACGGGCAATACAGGAAAGACTGTTCTTCAGGAATGTTTTAACACAGGTAAAAAACCTGAAGAAATCTTGAAGGGTAAAGAATTAGTCCATATCCAGGATGAAGAAACTATAAATAAAGTCATACAGGAGATACTGAAGGAAAATTCCAGAGCGGTAAATGACTATAAAAACGGCAAAAAACAGGCGATTTCGTATCTGATAGGTCAGATAATGAGAAAAACGAAGGGACAGATAAACCCTGAAATACTGAAAAATAATTTACTTGAATATTTAAACAGAGGCTAAAAAACGGTATAATTAACGAGGAAAAAGGAGAACGGTTTACTATGAAAAAGAAAATATTCTTTACAATTATCGGGCTTGTTGCACTTACTATAATTATCGGAGGGGATGCTCGAGTTTCACAGGCACGCAGACAGGAAGAAGAGATATATAAAAACATTGAACTCTTTATTGACGCTATGAGAATAGTCAGCGACCAATATATAGAGCCTGTTGAAGACAGAACACTGATATATGGAGCATTGAAAGGGATGTTATCTCTTGACCCTTACAGCGCATTCCTTGAACCCGAAATGAGAGAAGAACTTCAGATAGAAACAAAGGGGGAATTTCACGGGGTTGGAATGGAAATCACCCTGAAAGACGGAATTATAACCGTCGTAAGTCCTATAGAGGAAACGCCCGCATGGAATGCTGGAATAAAAGCAGGTGACAAAATTATAGAGATAGAAGGTGAACCTACGAAAGGATTTACGACATTTGAAGCCGCTCAAAAACTGAGAGGCAAGAAAGGTACCAAGGTAACCATAAGCATCTTAAGAACCGGCCTTACCGAATTGAAAAAGATAACTCTTGTTAGAGATGTTATAAAGGTAAAATCCATAACAGAAAAGTTACTGGATAACAACCTTGCCTACATTAGAATCAGAGATTTTCAGGAAAGGACTGCTGAAGACCTCAGGAGAGTACTGGAGAACCTCAACAAAAACAAGATTGAAGGACTGGTACTTGACCTTAGAAACAACCCTGGGGGGTTACTCAGTTCAGCAATTGACGTGAGTGAATTATTCCTGCAGAAGGGGAAACTTATTGTGTATACTCAGGGCAGGGATGAACAGGATAAAAATACCTTCAACAGCAGGAAAAACCCTGTCTGGAATAAACCGACAGTTTTGCTTTTCAATGAAGGAAGTGCCAGCGCATCTGAAATAGTCATAGGGGCTTTAAAAGACAACATTGAGGGCACTATCACAGTTGGAATGAAAACCTTCGGTAAGGGTTCAGTGCAAAATCTTATACCACTGAAAGATGGTTCTGCCCTTAAACTAACTATAGCCCATTATTACACACCTTCCAATGTCTGCATTGAAGGCAAGGGTATAGAACCGGAGATAGAGGTCGCACTTCCGGAAGATAAAAACATTGTTCCGGGGGAAGATGACGACCCTCAGTTTCAAAAAGCAGTGGAAGCACTTGCACAACTTGTTAAAAACTAATGTTTAGAGGTAAAAAAAATTCAGGCTCCAGACAGGAGTTCTCTCCTTTTGTACCGCTCGTATTATTCATTCTGTTGTGTATTTTACTGATAGCCACTGGCCTGCTGAGAGAATTTAAAAAAGATACCGGGGTCACCTTCCATCCTCCTGATAAGGTAAAACCGTCCATAATAAAAAAAATTCCGGGAAAAACAGACAAATTGCAGATTGCTCTTATTATAGATGACGTCGGATGGAATAAAGAAATAATAAAAAACATTGAAAAAATAAACAGGCCCTTAACACTTTCAATACTTCCAAAAGCCCCCTACAGTAAAGACATTTTTAATAACCTTAAAAACAACAGGACATTTGAGTTGATACTTCACCTGCCTATGGAACCAATTCCTCCGTCGCAGTCATTTGACAAGGGATTGCTTAAAACAAGTATGTCTGACGAAGAGATAATACTGCAGTTTAATGATGACATTAAAGGTTTTTATCCACAGGTAAGGGGACTGAACAACCACATGGGGTCACTTTTTACCTCAGACGAGGAAAAGATGAGGGTTTTGCTTAAAGAAATGCAGTCCAGAAATATGTTCTTTATTGATAGTATGACCTCAAGAAAGAGCAGGGGATACCTTCTTGCAAAAGAGATTGGGCTAAAAACTGCAAAAAGGGATGTTTTCCTTGATAACAAATCAAACCCGGAATACATAGAGAAACAGGTATGGGAACTTGTTGACACAGCAAAAAAACAGGGTAGTGCGGTAGGTATCGGGCACGCGAAAAAGAGCACGATAGATGTTTTAGAAAATGTCATACCGGAAATAGAAAAAGAAGGGATAGAAATCGTTCCTATCTCCTCCCTACTTGAATAACCGTTAAATCCCTGCTCTTCCCTTAAGGACGAGGATAAAATATCTTAATATGACAATACTCGGAATAGAAACATCCTGTGATGAAACAGGAATAGGATTATTGAGAAACAAAGAAATACTTGTCAACCTCATATCCAGTCAGGACGATATACATTCTGAATATGGCGGTGTTGTGCCTGAACTGGCAAGCCGGGCACACGTTGAAAGAATAGACGGGTTGTTTACCAGCGCAATTGAGTCCGCAGGTATTAAACCAGCGGATATAAACTATATCGGGGTAACCAACCACCCTGGATTGAAAGGGTCCCTTATGGTGGGTGTTTCTTTTGCCTGCGGGCTGGCATATAGATTAAATATTCCTTTATACAAGGTTAATCACATCCATGCACACCTTGCGGCAAATTTTCTTCAGATGAAGGTTGAATTCCCTGCCGCGGGTCTTGTCATCTCAGGAGGACATACAACATTTTTCCATATAAAAAGTCCTGTGGAATTTACAGTTATAGGAAAAACACTTGACGATGCCTGTGGAGAAACATTTGATAAGGTCGGAAGAATGTTAAAACTCGGGTTTCCCGGAGGCCCGTATATAGAGAAGGCAGCAGAAAAAGGGGATGAAAACAAAATTAAATTCCCGGTTATATTACTGGAGAAAAACTCTATAAATTTCAGTTTCAGCGGGCTGAAAACAGCAGTTTTGTATTACGTCAAAAAAAACGGGCTGAAAAATATTCCGGATATATGTGCGGGATTCCAGAAAGCAGTGGGAGACACACTTATTGAAAAAACAAAAAGATGTCTGGAAAGATATAACGTGAGGTCATTTTTACTCGGCGGAGGGGTAGCCCGAAATAGATACATCAGAAAAAGGTTTCAGGAAATTTTGGGTGAGAAAAAAATAAAAATCTTCATTCCTGACGAAAAACTCTGTATGGATAATGGAGCCATGATAGCCATAACAACCTCTTTTCTCTTACAGTATGGAATCTCCCCCTCAAGCAATACAATAGAAGTCATCCCCACCTAATATTCAATCAGAAGTGGTCTCAGGTACGGTCTCAGAGTCTGTATCCGAAGAAAGAAATATCCTTGTTGCAGTAACGTGTTCCTGATAGGTCTTTGAGAAATGATTTCTTCCGTTGCCCATAGAAACAAAATACAGGTAATCAGTTTCCGGAGGATTAATTGCTGATTTAAGTGAATAAAGACCAGGGTTGCATATAGGACCCGGCGGCAATCCCCTGTGTATGTAGGTATTGTAAGGAGATTTTATTCTTAAATCAGTTGTGGATAAACGAGACTTTGGATTGCCCAGTGCATATATAACCGTAGAGCAACTTTGAAGAGGCATATTCCTTTTCAAACGTTTGTATATAATTCCTGCAATTATTTCCTTTTCATCGTTGTACATTGCTTCTTTTTCAACGATTGAGGCAATAATAACAATCTTCTTTACCTCCTTGAAATTGGCATCTGTTATCTCCTCTCCATAAATTTCTCCAAATACGTTTTTAAATCTTCTGAACATTGTGTTGGCTATGGCTTCAACCGAAACCTTGTGTGGGAAAAAATAGGTATCGGGGAAAAGGAATCCTTCAAGTTTCTTTTCCTCTGCATACTCTATAAACTCAACGGCTGAGGCCAGTTTTTTCCCTTGAATTTTTGAGGCTATTTCTTTAACAGTATACCCTTCTGGAATCGTTACCCTGACAAGTAAAACATCACCCCGAACAATCTTTGAAATGACTTTTTTCAGCGAAGTCCTTCCAGAAAATTCATATATGCCTGCCTGTAATTTTTCCTGCACCCTGTACCTGTTGGTCAGATAAAGGAACCATTCTGCCTTCTTGATTACCCCTTTTTCTTTCAGTATCTCTGCTACGGTTTCGGCAGTAACGCCTTCAGGAATCTCAACAAGTTTTGCTACCCTAATTTCGGGTGGCAGTGTAACAATCTTTATTGTTACAAAACCGGCAATTAAAATTGAGACTGCAATTATTATTGTTTTATTTTTCACCATAAATTTACTCTTTTAAATTCCCCTTTTCTACAGAGACGATAATACTTCATTTTTTAACAGAGGGGAGGGGAGAAGTAAAATTTCCCGTCAGGCATCTTCTCAAAATATTCAGTCCCTGATATACTGCTCTTTCTCTTATCCTCTGTCTGTTCCCGTGGAGAAGAAATCTGAATGTATAGAATCTGTTCTTGGGAAGTCCAATACCTATGTATACCAAACCCACGGGCTTTTCTGCAGTGCCTCCTGAGGGACCTGCTATCCCTGTAAAACTGAGAGAAACATCGGACTTACCTGCTTTCCTTGCTCCTTTTGCCATATACAAAGCAGTTTCTTCACTAACCGACCCATATTTCTTGAGGATGGTCCTTGGCACCTTTAAAACCCTTTTTTTCAGAAGGTTGCTATAAGTAACAAAAGAGCCCTGAAAAAAGTCTGAACTGCCGGGAATGTCGGTCAGAAGTTTACCTGCAAGTCCACCCGTGCACGATTCCGCAAGTGTTATCCTCCACTTTTTCTCACGAAGTAAATTCCCCACAATTTCAGGAAGGGTAGGGGGATTTAACCCGAGATAATTTTCATTAAATTTTTCCTTCAGATAGACTTCTATCTCTTTAATCTGTTTTCCGGAAACTGAAGTAGAAACAATGAGAAGTTCTATTACCTGCGGCTGAGCAAGTATGGTATATTTTATACCGCGACCATATAAAAAGGGGTAAACCGCTTCCTCAACCGTTGATTCAGGAGTTCCGGATATTCCGAAACGGTAGGTCTTTAAAAAACCGCCACGATACCCCTTTTTAAAATCATCCACATATTTTTCCACCATGGGAGCCAGTTCAGATGGAGGTCCGGGCAAAACTACTATCTCTTTTTCAGAATCCCTGACAACCAGCCCCGGTGCAGTTCCCACTTCATTCTTGAGAACCTCAGAGTTTTCTATTACATATGCCTGTTTTTTGTTGATTTCCGGAAATTCTCTTATACCCCTGTCATAAAACCTCTTACATATTCCCGCCCATATATCTTCTGAAAACAAAAGTTTCCTGTTCAGAAGTTCTGAAATACTCTCTCTTGTAATGTCGTCAGACGTAGGCCCTAACCCTCCGGTTACAAATACAATGTCACTTCTTTTCAAAGAAGAATCCACCGCCTGTATTATCTCTTTTTTATCATCTGCCACAAGACTACAAAAACTGATATTTAAACCTGCTCTGGCCAGTATACCTGAAATCAAATTAACATCTGTGTTAACCCTGTTTAACAGAAGTTCACTACCAACACAAACAACCTCTATTCTATACTCTGAGGATTTTATTCCCTTGGACATTTTGAGTAGTATTAAGCGAAAGTCTTATTCTTTTTCAACAACAACTATATTGAGTTCAGCAGATAAGTCTTTATTGTTTCTGTCACCTGCGGTAAGTTTGTAATGGCCTGTTTTTTCAGCAACAAGGTTTATCTGAATAGTCTTTTCTTCAGATAAAACTGTTACCTTCAACCCTTCAGAGGGCTCAACAATAATTTCTCCCGGATAATCAGTAATCACATTGTCAAACCTGTCTTTGATTATAACTTCGCCGGAATACTCCTGTTCCTTTACCACGGGAATTGGAATACCGGTTATCTTCAATTTTACGGGTGCTGAAGGTTTTACAAAAAATTTATTTGAACGTCCAAGGTGTCCGGAACTATCTTCCACTAAAATCATATGTTCGCCTGACCTGTTGATAACAACGGTTTCCATCCATACACCTGCAGTAAAATCTCTGTTGATATATTCAACTGTTCCTGAAGAATCTTTGAGATAAAAACCTTTCACCTGATTACCCCACTTATCAATAGATTTGACAATTATATCAAAGGGTTTGCCTGCCTCCTGCTGGTCTATCTCCCGTATGGTAAATTCTGAAAGAGCACCGGGGTTGACATATACTTCTTTTGTCCCTTCAAGCCCTGCATTAAATATTTTTACCTTCTTATTCCCGTCATCAAAAAAAGTAATACCGAACTTTTTCATGCCGGCATCTTCAGGAGATATGACAACCTTCTCAACATCTGAAACAGCCCCTTCAGGAAGTTCTAAATCAAACACTCCCGTATAGTCTATACAAAAATTTCCATAACTGTCTTTAACCCTTACGGCTATCTCGTATGGTACGCCTGCCACTGCTTCTTTATCTGAAATTATCTCCAGAGACGATGGAGCAGAGTGTCTAACCGTAAAAACAGGGCTGGCGCTGACCATACCCAAGCCAGAAACATATATAATATTCTTTTCCGAAATAGTATTTAATAAAATCTCTCCTTCCCACAGACCATCAATCACACTGACTTTTTCAGGAACCGGAACACCGCCATCCAAAGCATAAAAAACAACCTCTCCTTCACTATCAACCCTGTTATTCCAATTATCAAGTAAGACAATTCTCACCTTTTGAGGATGCCCGGATTCCCACTTTAAAGGGAAACCGTGAAAGTCAAAATGGTTAAAGGGACCTGGAGAAACATTGGTTTTATAGACACCTTCAGTTCCTGTCTTCTCATCTCTAACCCTTATGGTTGCTTCCCCCGCCTTGTAAAAAACTGCGGTGAAGTTAACACTGGATGAATCTTCTTTTACCTCAAGGGAATCAGGAACATCTGCTGAAGGAGGAGCGGATGTTATTTTTAATACTCCCGGTTTTATAGTCTCGGTTTTTCCATCTACACCTGACATAAAAACCGAAAACTTCACCTTTTCACCTGCAACAATCTCTTTTTGGGCCAGAATGTTCAAACCTTTTTTAAATTCCGGATGGGGAAAAGTCTTCTCTTCCGTTTCTTTAACCTCTATTTCTTTTTCTTTCGGTTCCGGAACAGTAATCTCATGGAAAGCAACCCTCTGTCCTATACCTGCATTTCCTCCAACATACAGAATGGCAAAACCTCCCATATGGGGAGAAGCAACATTTTTGCTTACCGCCGTCATTTCGGTCATAAGCCAGGTTGAAGCAGGAAAAGTACCAGAACTCTTTCCGCTGAGACTATCGTTCCATATGTAGTTAATCCCGTAGTTATTTAACTGTTCAGGCAAAGAAGGACAGAATAGAACTTTCCCTCTGATACCATATTGTGCAAGAACGGAATGGAGTCCTCTTTTATCAGATTTTGAGGAGGGGAAAAACTTGGCTGGAGGCATTGTTCCATTATCCATCTCAAACATTGTAACCGCCTGATAAATCTGTTTCAGGTTATTCAAACATTCTGCTTCTCTTCCTTTTTGCACTCCGAGATAGGTTCCCGCAGAAAGAGCGGATATAATAGTAGCAACCGCTGTTATTTCTATTAAGGTAAACCCGCCAAAAAAGTTTTTTTTCATACCCTTATTTTACAGGAAAAAAATCCCAGAGTCAATAAAAAAAGGGCAGGGGGGTCATATTCCTATTACCCTCCTGCCCTTTTTGCCGAAATGTATTATACCTTGGAACAATTTCGGGTCTTGAAATATATTATGGTCAAGCCTCACGACCGGTTAGTACTCCTCAGCTTAAACCCTTACGGGTCTTACACATGGAGCCTATTAACCAGATAGTCTATCTGGGGTCTTCAGTCTGCTGCTCTCACAGCAGAGGGAGGCCTAATCTTGAGGTGGGCTTCCCACTTAGATGCTT
>CAYORP010000213.1:0-15444 GCA_964406415.1 uncultured bacterium | reverse complement strand
TTAATAAAAAACTCAGTTAAAAAATCAGCAGAGGCAGTCAACCGGCGGTAAAATGATAATGAGAATTATTATCGTTAAGGATATAAAAAAAGAGACGCTTAGAGTAAAAAGGTGAAAATGCGGCATGGGAATCCTTGGATACAGCAGAGACTGGTTGAAGAGGGTTTAAGAATTACAGAGGCAAGAAAGGTTATATTAAGCATACTCAATAAGACCCTTGAACATCTCAGTGCAGAGGACATATATTTTATCGTACGGGGAATAAACCCCTCAATCGGTTTTGCCACAGTATACAGAACCCTTGACCTGTTGACAAGGATTGGGATTATACAGAAATTTGATTTTGGTGATGGCAAGGCAAGATATGAACTGATAGAGGGTATGGAGAAAAAAGCGCAC
The DNA here is from genome assembly GCA_964406415.1 of uncultured bacterium. Classification (GTDB taxonomy): domain Bacteria; phylum Ratteibacteria; class UBA8468; order B48-G9; family JAFGKM01; genus JAFGKM01. The sequence continues at coordinate 15,045 of CAYORP010000213.1, read as the reverse complement.
CACCATCATCTTATATGTACAAAGTGCAGGAAAATCATTGACTATACGGATTTCATTGATGAAGAAAGAGAACTGATTAAAAAGACAGAAGAGTCGCTTACAAAAAAATACAGGTTTGAGATTAAAAGCCACATAATACATTTCTACGGACTTTGTGAGGATTGTAAAGGAGGTGAGTGAAATGCCAGGCGGAGACAGAAGAGGCCCAACGGGCGCAGGTCCAATGACAGGAAGAGGAGCAGGATACTGCTCTGGTAGTGGAGCACCTGGTTACATGAGCCCATATACTGGAGGACGCGGTTTCGGGTTCGGATTCGGAAGAGGACGCGGTTTCGGGAGAGGATTTGGCAGAAACTACGGTTACTACGGAGTCCCTCCTGCCTATTATCCACCCGACCCTGCATATGACCCTTATGCTGTTTGGCAGTTAACCCCCAGACAGGAGATGGAAATGCTGCAGTCACAGGCAAAAGAGATGGAGAGGGAACTCTCTGCAATGAAAAAGCGTATTGCGGAATTGGATAAAGAGGGCAAGGAAAAGTAAGGGAGATTGCTCTGAATAGATGCTATCTATGATAGAATAAAAGAAGCAGGGGGTACAATGAAGATTTGTATTACTTCTGATGGTAAAAAGTTAGAGTCTAATGTTGACCCGAGATTCGGCAGGTGTGAATGCTTTATATTTTACGATACAGAAACGGATGATTTTGAGGCAGTTTCTAATACCAATGCAATTGGAATGGGAGGAGTGGGAATACAGAGTGCGGCGTTGATGGCGAAAAAAGGCATTGAGGTTATACTGACGGGGAATCTCGGTCCCAATGCATCCAGCGTTATTCAACAGGCAGGGATTAAGGCAATAACTGGTGTTAACGGCAAGGTTAAGGACGCTGTAGAAAGTTTCAAAAAAGGGCTGCTGCAAGGAAGTTCTTATCCTAACGCTACGGTTCTACCACACTTTGGAATAGATAAAAGAGGAAAATAATCTGGAGTAAAAAAATGCGCTTTGCTATATCTACGGATGGGATTTTTGTTTCTTCTCACTTCGGCAGGTGTCCGTCTTTTACAATCGTTGACGTTGAAAACAACAGGGTTATAAACCAGGAGGTCTTGGATAACCCCGGACACCATCCCGGATATCTACCTGAATTTTTACACAGAAAAAACGTATGCTGTATTGTCTGCGGAGGAATAGGACAACGCGCAGCCGGATTATTCCGGGAACATGGGATAGAAATAATCACAGGTATTGAAGGAACGGTCAGCAATATAATAGAAAAATTGTTGGAAGGTAAACTGAACTCGAGAGGAAGTTTGTGTATACCCGGTGCGGGAAAAAATTACGGTTTAGAAAAAACAGAGTGTGAACATAAAAAACAATAAATCTCTCACCGTTTGTCATTGCGATTGCCACGGCAAAAAACACCTCGCAATGACAAAGAGTGTCGGATTGCCACGGCAAAAAACACCTCGCAATGACAAAGAGTGTCGGTTCGGGGTAAAGGGGGTGAAGTAATATGCCACGCGGAGACGGAACAGGTCAAGGTGGACAGGGTCCTGGAACAGGCCAGGGAAGAGGCCTCGGCAGAGGAATATCAGGAAGGACAAGCGGAAGAGGAAGAATGGGCGGTAATGCAGCAGGACCCGGCGGAGAGTGCATCTGCCCTTCCTGTAAAACAAGGGTTCCCCATCAGCCAGGCGTTCCCTGTTTTCAGATGGACTGTCCCAAGTGCGGGACTAAAATGGTAAGAGGGTAACTAATGACTATCACGGTAGCAAGCGGCAAAGGAGGAACAGGTAAGACACTTTTTGCCACGTCACTGGCTTTATCTCTCGGCGAAGATACCCGGTTTCTTGACTGTGATGTAGAAGAACCTAACGGTTATATTTTTTTAAAACCGGAAATAAAAGAGCACGAAACGATATATTTACCCAGACCAAAGGTAGAGATTAACAGATGTACCTTTTGTAATATATGCGCTTCCTCTTGTCTTTATAATGCAATAGCGGTTATAAAACCTGTTGATGGCAAAACCAGCGGAAAGGTTCTTTTTTTTTATGAACTCTGTCATAACTGCGGTGCCTGCAGTCTGGTTTGTCCGGAAAAAGCCATATACGAAGAACCGGCGGAAAAAGGGCTGATAGAGAAAGGCACGGCAGCAGGCATTTCTTTCTTTATACAGGGAAAGTTAAAACCTTCTGAGGCAAATCCTGTTCCACTTGTAAAAGCGGTAAAGAAACAGGCCAAAACAGACAAGGTCAATATAATTGATTCTTCTCCGGGCACCAGTTGTCCTGTTGTACAGGCAGTCAGAGACACGGACTTCTGTATTCTGGTTACAGAACCCACCCCCTTTGGTCTGAATGACCTTGTTCTGGCAGTTGAGATGAGCAGGAAGATGAAGGTCCCCATAGGTGTGGTTATCAACCGTTCAGATATAGGAGATTCAGGAGTAGAAGAATACTGTCAGAAGGAAAAAATTCCTGTCCTTATGCGCATCCCGTTTAAAAAGGAGATAGCGGTTTCATATTCTGAGGGGATACCTCTTGTTGAGTCTTTTCCCGAGTATAAAGCCGCATTCAAAAAACTTTTTCAGGATATATGCAGTATCATAGGGAAAAACAACTGAAAAATAAATAACTTGACATAACCCCCTCACCTTTATCCTCTCTCCTCAGAGGAGAGGGAAGGAATGAGGAGAAACAACTTAATGCATTTGTACTAATATGAAAAAGATAATTGTAATAAGCGGGAAGGGAGGGACAGGAAAAACATTCTTAACTGCTTCGTTATCCAGTCTGCCGGGAGAAAAAAAAGTCATAGTGGACTGTGATGTTGATGCTGCAAACCTTTATCTCCTTTTACACCCTGACGTTAAAAAAACAGAGGTTTTTATGGGCGGCAATGAGGCGGAAGTAAAGCAGGAAGAATGCATCCAGTGCGGGGTGTGCCTTGACGTATGCAGGTTTGAGGCAATAAAGGTCACAAAGGATGGCGAAAACGGCGCTGAGAGGTTTGTCATAGACCCTTTTTCCTGCGAAGGATGCGGCTCCTGCAGTTACGGGTGTCCTGTTGACGCTATAAAAATGGAAGAAAAAGAAAACGGGAAGTGGTTTGTCTCCGATACCATATACGGTCCTTTTGTATTTGCAAAACTGGGTATCGCAGCAGAAAATTCAGGTAAACTCGTAACGAAAATCAAAGAGGAGGCCTGTAAGATTGGAGAGGCAGAAAAGGCAGACTATATAATCATAGACGGACCTCCCGGAATAGGATGTCCTGTTATTTCCGCTATTTCAGGTGTTGACCTTGCGCTCATTGTAACCGAACCGAGTCTTTCAGGCATCAGCGACATGCAAAGGGTGATGGAGGTAACAGAACATTTTCAGATTGAAACCCGGGTGGTAATAAACAAGTACGACATAAACCCCGAAAACTCAAAAAAGATTGAAGAAAAATGTTTAAGTAAAGGCATTGAAATTGTAGGGTACCTACCCTTTTCAGAAAATGTGCCTAAATCCATCGTACAGGCAGTACCCTACGTTGAATTTTCAAAAGATGCTATAACCGAACAAATAAAAGAAATCTGGGGAAAGGTTTCGTGAGAAGTGGAGAATAGAAAATCCCCCTGTATCCCCCTTTAACAAAGGGGGAATTCAAGGGGGATTTGAGGAGGTAGGATGTCTACTCAACAAAGTAAGAGCAGGGAAGAACAGATGAAAGAACGGGAAGAACAGTTGAGAAAACAGGTAGAAAGGATAAAAGAGCAGATGAAAAAGATAAGCCATAAGATAATGGTTATGAGTGGTAAAGGCGGCGTAGGGAAAACAACCGTTGCCGTTAACCTTGCATATACTATGGCTATGGAGGGGAAGAGAGTGGGTCTGCTTGACATTGACCTGCATGGCCCCAATGTTGCAAAGATGCTGGGGATAGAAGGTGAAATGTTGACAAACAGGGAAGGAGAGATAGAACCGTTTGAAGCACTCTACGGACTGAAGGTAATCAGTCTGGCATTGATACTTGAAAATACAGATGAACCTGTTATATGGCGCGGTCCCTTAAAAACAGTTGCCATCAGACAGTTTCTGGGTGATGTCAGATGGGGTAACCTTGATTATTTAATCATAGACTCACCACCCGGTACAGGTGACGAGCCTCTCAGTATCTGCCAACTCATACCGGAGATAGACGGAACGGTTATTGTAACCACTCCTCAGGACGTTGCCATCTTAGACTCAACAAAAGCAGTTATGTTTGCAAGGAAACTGAACACGCCCATTATAGGGATTATTGAAAATATGAGCGGATTTGTATGCCCTTACTGCCACAGAACCATCAACATCTTCAAAAAAGGTGGGGCAGAAAAGGCTGCTCAAAGGATGAAAGTACCATTTCTCGGGAGTATATCTTTTGACCCGAAAATGGTGGAACTGGGCGATGCTGGGATACCACTGGCTTCCTTATCGGAAACAGAAGAGAGTACTGTCCGTAAAGAATTCAAGTCTATCGTTGAAAAAATAGAAAGACACAAAAATGAAAACCTATCTTGACTGCATCCCGTGTTTTTTTAAACAGGGACTTGCATCGGCAAGGATACTGGGAACTGATGAAAAGGTCCAGAAGCATATAGTGGACAACATAGCAAAGGTAATTCCTTCTTTTCCCCTGCTCTCCACACCGCCAGAGATGGGCAAAATCATCTATGACATCATTAAAGATGCCCTCCAGAAAGACGACCCTTTCAGAGAACTCAAGCAAAAGAGCAACAGTCTTGTACTGGAGATATACGGGGATATGAAAAAAGAAATACAAAATTCAAGCGACAGGCTGTTAACAAGTCTCAATTTTTCCATTGCAGGAAACATCATAGACTATGGAGCCAACCACAGCCTAAAGTTGGAAAAAGAGATTGAGTCCATTACCAGAAAAAGCAAAAAGGTAAGCAGAAACAGTGTCAACTTTCAGTATGCCAAATTCAAAAAAAAACTTGAGAAAGCAGGACTCATACTGTTTATAGGAGACAATGCAGGGGAGATTGCACTGGACAAACTATTCGTTGAAGAAATAAAAAGGATGTATCCCGGTAAACGGATGGTATACGCGGTAAGAGAAAAACCTGTAATAAACGACGCTACGCTTGAGGATGCAAGGTTTGTCGGGATGGATAAAACTGTGGAGGTTATCTCTTCTGGTTCTATTATTCCCGGGACCTCACTTAAAAGGTGTAATAAGGAATTTATCTCCCTATTTAAAGATGCAGACATAATCATAAGCAAAGGACAGGGTAATTTTGAAACCCTGTCGGACGAACCGGAACCTATATTTTTCCTTCTTACCGTTAAGTGCGGCGTGGTTGCGAAAATGCTGAATGCGGAAACAGGGGATATTGTACTGAAGGAGAATAAAAACGGCAGCCGCACCCTTTAGAGTGCGGATACCAGAATGGGTTATTGACTTTATTGTTAATGGGTTTAAAATTATGGGGGCAGATGTAGATTAAATCTATAAATATTAATCAGGGTTGTGTCAGAAACAGATGAGATAAATCTGGCAGAACGTTAATTAAAATGGGGAGGATATATATATGGAAAAAAAGGTAGACATTCTTATTATCGGCGGCGGCCCTGCAGGAATGGTTTGTGCTACAACCGCCAAAAAGTACTATCCGTCAAAGAGTATTCTGTTGATGAAAGACATTGAAAAGGGAGTAATACCCTGTGGAGTTCCGTATATGTTTGCCAGTCTGAACAATCCGGACGAAAACAAGATGGGAACTGACTCTCTGAAGGCAAAAAATATTGAGGTTGTTGTTGACAGCGCGTTAAAAATAGACAGAAAGGGGAAAAAAGTAACAACGCAGAACAAAGATACCTATTCCTATGAGAAACTGGTACTGGCGGTTGGCTCAACCCCGGTAAATTTACCCATTAAAGGGATAGAAAAACAGGGTGTATATCCAATCAAAAAAGAACTGGATTATCTGAAAGATGTGGTTAATAAGGTCAAAAAGTGCAAAGACGTTCTCGTAATCGGAGGAGGATTTATAGGCGTGGAATTCGCTGATGAAATTTCCAAAGTAAAAGGCATAAAAGTCACGCTGGTAGAGGTATTGCCCAGTCTATTTGCAAATTCTTTTGACTCAGAGTTCTCAAAGATGGCAAAGGAAAGATTAGAAGAGAAAGGCGTTGACGTCAGAACCAGCACCCTTGTTAAAGAGATTATCGGCGGGGATAAGGTTGAAAAGGTAAGATTTGGCGACGGCAGTGAAATACCCGTAGATGCCATTATCCTCGGAGTGGGCGCAAAACCTAACATACAGATGGCTGTTGACGCAGGATTGGAACTGGGACACTGCAGAGGTATTTTAACCGATGAATACATGCGTACGGCTACAGACCCGGACATCTTTGCGATAGGCGACTGTGCCTGTAAAAAAGATTTTTATACCAGAAAGGCACTTGTGGTAATGCTTGCCTCAACTGCTACTGCCGAAGCCAGAATTGCAGGGGCCAATCTTTACAAGATAAAGGTTGTCCGTGAAAATAAAGGTACCATAGCCATATATTCAACCTACATTGATGGTCTCGTACTGGGCTCGGCAGGGCTCACGGAAAAGACAGCGGAGAAAGAGGGTTTTGAGGTTGCCGTGGGGAGCATAGACGGAAAGGATAAACATCCTGCATCCTTACCCGGGACGTACGATAGCAAGGTTAAGTTGATATTTTCCAAGCAGTCAGGCATTATACTGGGAGGTCAGATAAGTTGCGGCATTTCCTGTGCACAGATGATAAACATCATAGGTATTGCAATCCAGAAAAGGATGTCATCCACCGAACTGGAAACCCTGCAGATAGCAACGCATCCATACCTGACAAGTGCTCCCACAATATACCCCATTATACTTGCCGCACAGGATGCATATGGAAAAATTCAAAAGGGGGGTTAATACTCTGATATGGGAAAACGCATCTTAAAAGAACTAAGAAATCATGCTCCCTTTACTATGTGGGGAGCAGTTACGGGCATTCTGATTATGGTTCTCTTTCACGGACTGCCACACAAGGTTGCCTACAACATCTTTTATGTGCTTCACCCCCTGCATGTACTCTTAAGTGCTCTGGTTACGGCATCTATGTTTAAACTGCATACATGTAAAAAAATAACAGGGAAGTGCCTGAAGGGAGAGTGTAACTTTTTAATCCTGGTTTTTATAGGCTACGTGGGTGCCATAGGAATAGCAACACTGAGCGATTCTTTGATACCCTATGTGGGCGAGGCCCTGTTAGATATGCCAAAGAGGGAACTGCACATCGGTTTTATTGAAAAGTGGTGGCTGGTTAACCCCCTTGCACTGGCAGGGGTAACTATTGCTGCATTCAGACCAACAACCAAGTTTCCTCATCTGGGACACGTTTTAATAAGTACGTGGTCATCTCTGTTTCACATCATCATGGCAGAAGCAGTAGCCTTGACAGTGGGGTCATCTCTGATAGTACTGGTATTCCTATTTTTAGCGGTGCTGGTACCCTGCTGCACCAGTGACATAGTTTTCCCTTTACTGTTTGTTAAAAACAAAGGGGCTTGAAACAATGGACTTTAACAAAATTGATGGGGCAAGAAAAACGCTCGGGCTGGGAGAGAATGCAACCCTTGAAGAGATAAGGAGCGCATACAGAAGTCTGGTACTGAAATACCACCCTGACAGGTGTGCAGAAAAAGACAGGGAAGAATACGCAGAGATATTCAAAAAGATAACCCGGGCATACGAAACCATTATGGTCTACTGTGCGTCCTATAAGTACTCTTTCAAAAAGCAGGATGTAGAAAAAACAACAAAAGAAGAAGATATGGATAAAGAACACCTCAAAAATTTTTATGATGGGTGGTTCGGAAAGGTTGACGTATGAAGACCGTTTTTGACAAGAACTACAAAAAGTACGACGAATGGTATGACAAAAACAGGTTTGTCTATCTTTCGGAACTGGATACACTTAAAAAAGCACTGCCCAAGAAGGGCAAGGGTCTTGAGATAGGCGTGGGAACCGGCAGATTTGCATCTAAACTGGGGATTCCGTACGGGATTGACCCCTCTGCAAATATGTTGAAGATTGCAGGGAAACGAGGCATAAACGTACAGGTTGCCAGAGGAGAAGAACTGCCGTTTGAAGACTCCACATTTGACTATGTTGTGATTACAATCACCCTTTGTTTTGTGAAAAACCCCCGCAGGGTTCTTATAGAGGCAAGAAGGGTTCTAAGAAAAGGGGGGAAGATTCTCATAGGAATCGTGGACAGAGACAGTTTTCTGGGGAAGTACTACAGAGAAGAGAAAAAGAGCATATTTTATAAACATGCAACCTTCTTCGGGATTGAGGAACTGACTGACCTTCTCAGCAGTCTGCAGTTTAACAGGTTTTCCTATTACCAGACACTGTATGACATCCCCGAGAAGATAGATTCCGTCCAGAAAATAAAAAAAGGATTCGGAGAAGGCGGATTTGTTGTAATTAAGGCCTGTAAATCAAAATTATAAACCCTCACCACAGGGTTATACACTGTTACCTCCCCCTGAGAGGGAGGAGACGGATACTCAGTTTTAGAATGAGTACGGTGGGGGTGAAGAAAAACTGTAAAGACTCCTCTCATCCTGACCCTCTCCCTCAAGGGGCGAAGGAGCGAGAGTTCGGGGTAAAGGAAGGAAAATGGGCAACATTATATTCCCTCAGTTTCAAAAAAGCAAGGAAGGTATGAGGCTACATCCAGGACTTACAATTCTTGAACTTGCACAGATGGAAGGTGTGAGAATAAACGCCGAATGCGGCGGCACAGGCACGTGCGGCAAGTGCGTGGTAAGGATAGAAAAGGGAGAGGAAAACCTGAGTCCTCTGACACACTTTGAAAAAAGGTTCCCCCTTAAGGAAAAAGAACGTTTTGCCTGCCAGGCAAGAATTGTAAGAGATGTCTCGGATATGGTCGTATACATAAAAGATTTCGGCGAATACGATATACTGAAGTACGGAATGGAAAGAGACATACCCGTATCACCGCTATATATAAGAAAGGGAGACAAGGTTTTCAGAGATGGAGTGGAGGTGGACAACTACAGGGGAAAAATCTATGGACTGGCAATTGATATAGGCACAACCACGATTGTCTTTGACCTTGTGAACCTTGAAAACGGAGATGTGCTGGAGACCCTTGCCAAGACCAATCCGCAGATATCTTACGGCAACGACGTAATCACAAGGATTGAACACACTATGGTTGATAAGATAAACAGTAAATACCTTGATGAGCCGGAGAGAGAAAAAAGGGTTTACCACCTCAAGATGATGGTCATTAACCTGCTTAATGAATCCATAAAAGAACTCTCTGAAAATCTGGAAGAAGACATTTCGCAATACATCTATGAAGCCGTTGCGGTCGGAAATTCCACCATGCGAAACCTTCTTTTCGGTCTTGACGTTTCATCCCTCGGTGTCATACCATACGAATCCGTCCATAAAAAGTCTGTAATCAAAATCCCTGAAGAGTTGGGTCTTAATATTAACAAGACAGGGACAGTCTACGGCGGAGCGCTGATAGGCGGCCATGTAGGCTCGGATATCACGGCTGATATCCTTGCCTCAGGAATGTATAAAGAAAAAGACATATCTCTTCTTATAGACATAGGAACAAACGGAGAGATAGTGCTGGGGAACAAAGACAGGATGATAGCCGCCTCCTGCGCCGCCGGGGGTGCTTTTGAAGGCACAACCGTAAGTTGCGGTGTGGGCGGAATCAGGGGTGCGATAAAAAAGATAGAACTTGTTGACGGAGTGGTTACATATTCCACCATAGGAAACAGGCATCCTATAGGGGTCTGCGGTTCGGGACTGATAGACCTGCTCGCTGAACTCCTCAAAAAGGGCACTATGACAAACAAAGCCAGGATAAAACAAGATTTCCCCATAACAGGTGACCTTAAACTGACACAGAATGATATATTCCAGTTAATTACATCAAAAGCCGCAGTGAAAACAGGATGGCAGATATTACTCAAGTATTATCCTCTAAACCTTGCGGAAGTTAAGAAGATTTACCTGTCAGGAGGGTTCGGCAACTTTATAGACATCAAGAACTCAATGGCGATAGGGCTGATACCCGACGTGGACGAAAACAAGGTTATCAAGATAGGCAACGGAGCACTTGAAGGCACAAGAGAAATGCTGTTCTGTAAAGAGTCCAAGACATTAAGCGAAGAAATAGCCGAAAAAACAGAACATATAAGGACAAACGAGGTTGAGAAAGAGTTTGATTATGTAATGGCAGAAAATATGTATTTTTAGAAATACGGATTATTTAATCTCTTCCTGATACTTCTGAATCTTTTTTAACGCCCTGATAAGATTGATGACATTACCTCTTTCAAGAAGGTTGTGTGTCCCCAATGTCAGGTGTTGTTTGTAAGAAACCTTTTCTGCAACAGGACAACTTACCTTATTATAGTCCACCTTTCCTTTGTACTTTTCACAGGTAATGGGACACCCTGTTCTGCCGAAATGAAGGTCTTTAAAAACAGGCAGGTGGTAAACAGGACTCCCGTATCCTGCGCCCAGAGGTGTTCCTTCCGCCTTCAATGCCTTCAGAAGATTCTCTCTTGACAGCCCTCCAAACTCCTCTTCGTTGTAACGCATTATATACATATAATACCCTCTCTGCGTTATTCTTCTGTCCTCTTTCAAGGGTCTGACACCTCTGACTTCACTGAGTCCTTCGCTCAGAATTTTTGCATTCTTCATCCTCTTTTCAGTCTGCCTCTGCAGTTTCTTCAACTGTGTCCTCAGTATGGCCCCCTGAAACTCAGTCATCCTGTAGTTAGGACCTACAACGGTATGTTCATACTTTTCGCTCCACAATGTCCTGCCGATATGATGGTGCGCATATGCCTTTCCGTACAACTCTTCGCTGTTAGTAATAACCGCCCCGCCCTCTCCGCTGGTGAGAGACTTGCTCTGTTGAAAACTGAAGGTACCAATATCCCCTATGGCTCCTACCTTTCTGCCCTTCCATTCAGTACCATGTGCGTGGGAACTATCCTCCAGTACAAAAAGTTTATGTTTCCTTGCAATCTTGAGGATGGCGTCCATATCAACCGGATACCCTCCGTAATGAACGACCACTATCCCTCTCGTTCTGCGGGTAATTTTCTCTTCCACTGAAACGGGGTCTATCTGACAGGTATCCTCTTTGATGTCAGCAAATACAGGTATCCCCTGCGCAAGTATAACGGCTGATGCAGATGCGATAAAGGTCACAGCAGGAACTATCACCTCATCTCCCGCCTCCACCCCCAGTGCCTTAAGAGCCGTAACAATCGCTACCGTTCCGTTGCAAACGCCCAGACAGTACCTCGCACCATGGTAGCGGGCATACTCTTTCTCAAAAAGAGAGACCTCGCTTTCCCTCGTGGATGTATATCTCCACCACTCCCCGCTTTCCACTACCCTGATAACCGCATTTATGTCATCCTTATTTACCTCAGGCCATCTTACCTTATACCCGCCAGAACTGACAGGTTTTCCGCCCATTATCGCCAGTTTTCCCATTTTACCTACCCTCTCCTTTTTTTGCACCTTTCGTAACTGTAAGAAATTCTGCCGATTTTACCACTCTTTTCGGTGTTCTGTCAAGATAATCGGCTAACCTTTTTATCCTGTTGAATGAGCGGTAGGGACTGCCTGTTATTTTCGCTATCAAACGTGCAGCCACAAGTCTCCTGACAGAAATATCCAGTCTTTTGTAAGCCCTCACATCTATGTAAAATCCCCCCTTGTCCTGCGGGGACAGTAGGGACCCTTTCCCGCTATCGGTCCTGTGAACTATCTTCCCGAGCGCCTCTTCTGCACATCTTTCCATAAAGGCAAAGTCGTCCTGCACAAGGAGGGACATCTGTGCAACCTGTTTTTTTATCTGCGGGTTGTATCTCAATAAAAGCGGAATTACTTCAAAACGTATGCGGTTCCTGAAAAATTCACCTGAAAAATTGGAACGGTCAACCCTGTATTTTTTTCCTCCTTTCTTCAGGGCCTCAAGAATATCTTTTTTTTCAATACACAACAGAGGCCTTATTACGGACACGCCTTTATTTTTGAAAAGGTGCTTTTCAGGAAGGATGCCGCACAGGCCCGCAAGTCCGGAACCTTTTATGAAACGCATAACAACAGTCTCCGCCTGGTCGTCAAGTGTATGACCAACCGCTATCCTGTTGCACCCCGTCCTTTTTGCTATGGTATACAATGCCGCGTACCGTTTTGTGCGCGCCTGTTCTTCAATCCCTTTCCTGCCTTTTATTTTTATGTTCCTGTAAAAAAAAGGGACTGAATGCACCTGTGCCAGTTTTCTTGTAAAGGTAAGTTCACTATCTGCTTCTTTCCTCAGGTGGTGATGTACATAGGCAGTTTTTATATCAATGTTGACCTTACGCGAGAGATATAACAGAAAATAAAATAGAAATACTGAATCCGGTCCCCCGGATAAAGCCACAAGGATACTGTCTCCTTCCTGTATGATGCCCTTCTCCTCCGCAAACCGCCTTACCCTTGTGTACAGATTCTCCATTATTTTGTCATTGCGAGGCGTTTTTTGCCGTGGCAATCTGACGCTCTCTGTCATTGCGAGGCGTTTTTTGCCGTGGCAATCTCAACCATAGCATGGAGATTGCTTCCCATCCGTTCGCAATGGCAATTTATTTGTTTTATTTGTATCAGAAAAGTTCATCCTTATATTCCTGTTCTTCCTCTGGTGCCTCTTCCTTTTCTCTCTCCGCCTTTTTTTCGCCCGCCGCTTCTCCTGCTTTTATAATGGGACTCTTTGCTCCCGCCTCATCAACCCACCTGCAGTATTCACACTCCGGGGAGGGTTCGGGGATATCAGGAGACTCCAGACAATCTATTGCCCGTTCAATTACCTCTCTGGCATGGCCCACATCCACATCAACCCTTTTTATATCCAGACCGAAGGTAATGTTTTTCGGACCCTCTTCAGGGCTTACGTTCAGAGGGTAGTAATAAATAAGATACGCCCTGTCGCCCGCCTTTAACCCGTTGCCGTCAAGAAGAAGACAGTATACCTCCATCTGCAACTGGTAGGCAGGATGAACGCCGCTGGCAGGGCTGGCCCTTGTCTTATGGTCAAGAGGTACATACCTCCCCTCGTCTGTCACAAGACAGTCATCAAGTCTGCCCATAATGGTATAGCCGGGCTTTATGTTATAGTAATAGGCAGGTTTCAGTTTCTCTATCAGATGTCCGCTCATCTCCTGCTTCAGGTCAGGAGGCAGTTCCCCTGTTGAACGGTAATAGCCGAAATATTTCTTAAAAACACTGTCCAGACCCGTGGCTATGGAAGGCATGGGACCACGCGGTCTCTTTATCTCGTACCTCATATGCAGGTAAAAACAGCGCGGACACTCCCGGTAAATATTAAGCGTTGAGGGTGACAGAAATACCTTTTTCATCATTTATAGTTTATACCACATTATTTAAAAACCGTCCATTTTAGTTGACACCGTAAATTTATAAACTTGCCAACTATATCTTTCTGTGGTATAATCAAAGTGGAGGGAAAATGATGCCACGAACAAGAAAAGGTTCGGACGGGCTGGCAATGATAATGGTGCTTGTTATGATTATCATATTCGCATCCCTTATCCTCGCAGTTGTTATCTCCTCCACCACCGCCATAAGAAGGGCGCACTACTACAAAGACAAAACCACCGCCCTTGAGGTGGCAAAGGCAGGCCTGCAGGACGCCCTCTACTGGATGAACTATGCGGGCTACTATACGCAGTACTACCCCTGCACTAATGTGGGAGTATACGACCCTGCCATTCAGTACTTCCAGGGCTCTGACGCAGGCTCTGATACGTGGATAACCACGGAACCTGAAAACTACAACCCGGTAGGCGTTCAGGGAGCCCGGTGCGTGGTGCAGTTCTCAGACGAAGACGAAACCGATACGGCAAACCTGGACACCATCACCTCCACAGGATACTACAAAGGGAGAACCGCCACCGTCTCGGTCCGGATAAGGGGTCAGAACGGACTGGGAAATCCCGACCACAATGATACTTGGAGATTACTACGGGATATTAAATGGTCCCCACCACCTCCCTCATCTCCGGCAAATTATGAAACTGGGGTAGCAACCTGGGGAATCCCGGAGGATTTTAACAAACATACGGTCTTTACAGCTAAAAATGTAACAGCCGGCACTCCCGAAACCGTCACCATTACAGGCAACATCTCTTATCAGGAAGAGCCTTTCCCTTCATTTACCCCCGGCGATTGGACAAAAAGCGTTCCATTTTATACAGTGACCGCAGAGAATATGGTACGGGTGGACTCTTCAATATACATCCCTGAGCCGCTAACTCCATCACTCCCCGCCACCGTAGATGCAACATACGAAGACACGCACCTTTATACATACCCGTTCTATGTAGACCCTGACGGCACAGGCCCTGCACCTGAAGCAATGGTATATGCAGCAGACTGTTTTGAGTTCAGTGACGGGGACACGATAATTGTTCCTGTTGAGATAAAGGGAGAGGCGCGTTTTCAGGGAGTTATGGCCATAAGAGACTACGTAAAGGTAAACGGGGATGCCGCCATACAGGGCAACGTCGCCGTAGAACACTACGTTGAGATAACCGGTAACGCTACCATACAGGGCAATGCTACGGTAACCAGTTTTATTGATACCACCGGCTCTGTAACAATCACTGAAAACGCCAGGTTCCTCTACGGTACGAACGTAGGCGTAGAGGGGAACGGGATTACGATATCAAGCGCCAGCGTACAGATAGACACGGGACTCTTCCACTCCCCCAGCAGTAACATAAATATAAACGTCGCCAATACTATGCCCTTCGTCGGCACATTTTACGCGCTATCTGGGACATCACACTTTGGAGGAGGATGCAGTATAGGGACCGAAACCAACCCTGCCCTTATTGTAACTGAAGGGATTACCACATTCGTTAACCTTGAAGGGATGAC
>CAYORP010000212.1:0-5032 GCA_964406415.1 uncultured bacterium | reverse complement strand
AGCCATCTATCACCTGCATTCGCATAGTATCTTATGCGGAATGTACTTCTTCGCTCCACTGAAGGGATTTCAAGTGGAAAATCAATTATCCGTGACGCGATTTCTGTGAAATCAAGCCCTGACGACACCTGTATATTCTTTGCTACATATTTGGAAATACCCGAAGCGTCCTGAAGAAGTTCTGCTTTTATTTCTACATCGTGGTTCCGTGTTCCATAAATCAGCAGGGAGAGGATTATCTTTTGTCCACCGAAAACGTCGTATGCGTTTCCTTCTGCCATGCCGGGTTCACCAGAGACCGTGGTTTGAATGAAGACCGGACTCTGGATTGGTTCCGCCGCATAAGCGGACCCGGCCATGAACAATACGGACAAGAAAGCCGAGATTATCTTCATCAGATTTTATTAACAGTTCCCGTATGTTTTGTTTCGTCAATCAGAAAATTCAGCAATTTTGTATTGAGTAAGTATCTTCTTAAACATTTTTTCAATATTTTTCCCTTTCAACTGACATCCTCGATTTGATTTTGAAAAAGAACTGTTTTTACTCCAAATTCTGACTTACTGTTCGCATTTTACTCCGGTATATCTTCCATGTCAAATAAAAATCCGCCAAAACGCTCCTGATTTTTCCTCATCTGCAACCAATCCCTCTGTTTTCCGTCTTTTACTGCCGTTTTTAAAAATGTCTCCCCCTTTGCCGTATGTTTAATCGGCATTGATATCCTGCGAGAGATTTATTCTTCCCATTTATCCCGGTGCAGGACAAAGTCTGTTTATCTTCTGCATGATGTCTTTCCATAGTTGTTCATTTGGAGGATACGGGCTTGTAATAATTCCAGAAGACAGATTTATTGATATAAGAAAATGGACAGCAAAAGGTAAAACACATATATTAGAATATATTTCCCTGAAAAAGCAAAGCGTTGTTATTTATAATACAAAAAGGACGGTTCAGAAGATAAGAATTGGTGGCAAAATAATTCAGTGCAGTTCTGAGAAGCCTTCTATGATTTATTTAGATAAAAAGTCTGATGAGGAAAGTAACAAGTTTTACAGCAAAAATTTTATGAAAGGACCTTTTATTAAGTGGGAAATGAAAGGGCTGCCTTACTGATTTGGTCAAGTTATCCCGGCGAGTTTTTTAAGGAGTTTGTTTTTTTCAAGGGGGGAAATACGCATACGGCGTACAATATCACTGAAAAAGGCGATGCTGTTATCGTAGGTTTTCCTGTCAACGGGGTAGGGGGTTCCATCCTTCCCTCCGTGGGCGAAGGAATATCTTGCAGGGTCCCTGTAAGACGGTTCTGCTCCATATATAACCTCTGATATTAGGCTTAATGCTCTTACAGTTTTAGGTCCCACTCCCTTTATTGCAACAAGTTTTTCATAGTTTTCCGGTTTCCGCTGGTTTACCGTCCACAGTATCTTCTCAAGGTACTTGTTG
This sequence comes from uncultured bacterium, assembly GCA_964406415.1. Taxonomy (GTDB): domain Bacteria; phylum Ratteibacteria; class UBA8468; order B48-G9; family JAFGKM01; genus JAFGKM01. The sequence continues at coordinate 3,586 of CAYORP010000212.1, read as the reverse complement.
TACGAAAAAGATTCATACATAACCGGATGTGTTTTAAATTCAGTATTTTTCAGTTCAAGAAAAATGGTTTCATCTTCCCCGTTTTTTAACGTTACCATTCTTGACAATTCGCCGGAGTGTTTTCTCAGTATCCTTAAATCACTTAACAGCCCTGTATACGAGGTGTTTACAATTTCAGTGGACATCTCTCTTGTCTTGCCGCTTTCTTTTGCGGTCAGATTCAGACAGTCTTTTTTGAACTGACTTGATATCCCAGAATGCGGTTCGCACACTATGTCAACGGCTTTCCTTGAGAACCAGTGGTATCTTCTTGCAGTGGAGTTTTTTGTGTTCATTCCCTGTTGTACTACTGCCCAGAGACCGTTTCTTGAAAAGAAAAATGAGTGGTGGTATATGTTGTAGCCGTCCTGAACAAGTGAACTGTCAACCTTGGCCGCCATCTTTGAATTATATACAAGACTGTCCACACTGCTACCTCGCAGGGGAACTCTATCTCCCCACTGCTGTATCTCGTCAGGTGTTTTTAGCGAGGTCTTTCCTTTTCCACCGCAGATAAAGATTCCTAATTGTTTTTCCTTGCCCCTGATGGCTTCTTTCAGGGCGGCGGTCAGTATGGTGGTTAACCCCGAGGCGTTCCAGTCAAAGGCAAGGACGGTGCCGAGTGACTGGAACCACACAGGGTCAGATATCCTCTCCACAAACTCGTCTGGCCCGTATTCTTCCACGATGACCTCAACCATACCCCTGCCCAGTTTTACCATCCGCTCAAAGAGCCATTTCGGACACTGTCCTGTATCAAGCGTAAAGGTTGCAATCCCTCTCCGTATCATCTGTCACCTTGTTCCTGTTCTGTATATTTCACGCCTGTGTCCCATATCAATTATGTATATTACCAGGTTGTTTCTGTGGATGGTATAGATTGTGCGATATTCACCTATCCTGAGAGAATAATCTCCCTGCAGTTTGCCCTTTAATTTTTTCCCCGCATAGGGATTTGTTTTCAATGATTCAACCACTGAAAGAATCCTTGGGAAAAAAGTTTTCTCTCTTTTATGGATGTTTTCCAGTTCTTTTGCCGCTGTATGAGAGAATTCTATGTCATACATTGTATTTTTCAATACGTTCTTTCAGTTTCTGTAGAGAGATGGTCTTGCCTTCACTGATTTCCTTCTTTGCCTTCTTGATTCTTCTGACGGTATCCTTATCTGATAGTATTTCAAGTGTTTCCAGAAGCCCTTCGTAATCATCCACACTGAGCATCACAGCAACGGGTTTTCCACGTTTTGTGACAATAAACCTGTCAAGTTTTGTATCAATGTTTTTTATCACCTCTGGCAGGCCTGGTCTCAATTCCTTTAGTTTTATGGTGTTAAGCATGGTTTCCCCTCCCTTCATAAGTATACTCTAAAGGGTACACTTTGTCAATAAATGGAAGGGTGGTAAAATTAAAACTTATAAAATCGGAGGTTACAATGCAGACTGACTGGAATTTGGAAAAACTGTTTTTAAAACCGCAGTTCAGAATAATGGATTCGGAGGAGAATATTTACCAGGTTTTCTACGAGAATGAACCCTATCAGGGTCATCCTACCGAAGTATTCGCTTATCTTGGATTACCTGATTCCAAAGGTGAAAAAGTACCCGGGATGGTCTGTGTGCACGGGGGAGGTGGGAAGGCATACCGTGAGTGGGTTAAAATCTGGATGGATAGGGGGTATGCTGCAATTGCCATGGACCTCGCCGGTCGCGGACCTGACGGAGAACGTTTTTCCATATCAGGTCCCGACCAGGACCATGAATCCAAGTTCAATGTGGATGTCGGCTGGCATAATCTGTGGACATATCACGCAGTTTCGGCGGTAATAAGGGGGCATTCTCTGCTCCGTAATTTTCCGGGGGTTGATGCCGGGAGAACAGGCATTACAGGAATAAGTTGGGGTGGTTACCTTACCTGTATCGTAGCCGGTCTGGATAACCGTTTTAGCTGTGCAGTTCCCGTTTACGGCTGTGGTTTCCTTCAGGATAACAGTGCCGATATATGGATGGATACCTTTTCAAAAATGAGTCCAGATAAGAGAAAATCCTGGCATGAAAAATGCGACCCTTCCGTTTATCTGCCTTATGCAAAGATGCCCATGCTGTTTGTTACGGGAACGAACGACTTTGCCTATCCTATGGACAGTTTAAAAAAATCGTATTCACTTCCAGAAGGCCACGTGAACCTGTGTGTAAGGATAGAAATGCCTCATGGTCACAAAGAGGGATGGGCACCTCGTGAGATTGATGTTTTTGCTGACAGTATTTTCAGGGGGAAACCCGGTCTTCCAGTATTTACTTCAATTACAAGGAGAGGTAGAAAGGCAGAAGCATCTTTTTCAGGTGAATGTCCGGTTGTAAAAGGGATACTTGCGTATACAACAGATACAGGCAGATGGCAGGAGCGCAAGTGGCTAAAGATACCTCTTGATGTGAGTAACAACAAAATAATCGGTGAACTGCCTGATGGAACGGCTGTCTATTTTATGGCTGTTGAGGATGAACGTGGGGTATATGCCAGTACCGCCCACGAAGAAATCAGGTAGCGGATTTGCCGTCTATTACTATCAGGGCATGGAAGTCCTGGTATAGAGCATAGTTTTTTTTACTTAGACCCTTTTCAAAGAATTCCTGAAGGTGTCTGTATGAAAGGTTGTCTGTCAGTTGCAGCTTTTTCACAAGACGTCTCGTGTACTCATCAATGACAAAAACAGGCTTTTCAAAGGCATAAAGCAGGATGTCGTCAGCGGTTTCATTTCCTATCCCGTTTAACAAAAGAAGTCTCTCACGCAGAGTATTACAGGGTATCTTTACCACTTTTTCAATTCCTCCACATCCGTTGACAATAAAACCTGCAAGTGTTTTCAATCGTACGGATTTGATTTTGTAAAATCCCGAAGGTCTTATCAGGGATTGAATTACTGCATCGTCAGCGGAGATTATCTGCTTCAGTCCAATCTTACCTGCATTTTTAAGGTTGTTTACCGCAAGGCATACGTTTTGCCAGTTCGCCCTCTGGGTAAGGATGGACTCAATTATTATCTGCTCTTTCTCTTCTTCAGTCTTTGGTCTTTTACACCAGAGAGACCACTGTCCTGAAGGTTTCCCGTATTTTTCTCTGAGGGTTCTGTACAGGAGGTATATATCCATTGAGTCACTATCTTTTTATTTCGTCCGCTATTATGATGGCTTCCGCTATGTCCTTCATGTTTTTCCTGTTGTCCATACTGAACCTTCTCAGTTTGTTGTATGCCTCTTCCTCGGTAAGTTTTTCTTCACGCATCAGGATGCCCTTTGCCTTTTCAACCTTTTTTCGGATGTCTATTTCTTCCTGAAGAACCTTTGTTTTTACCATCAATTCAGTGTTTTCAATGATGATGGCGGACTGGTTTGCTATGGAACTGAGTATTTCTATTTCTCTCTCGCTGAACCTGTGGGGCTTTGCCGTATATATATTCAGGACGCCGATGACTCTTCCTTTGACACTCATGGGGACAGCCAGCATTGATACCATCCCTTCCCTTGCGGCTATCTCCCTGTTTTTATATTC
>CAYORP010000211.1:0-3011 GCA_964406415.1 uncultured bacterium | reverse complement strand
ACCAATACGGGTTCCTCGCCTGTTTCAATAGGGCTCAGATATATGTGGGACTGGATGATAGACGGCAGTGACGATTCATGGTTTGCCACTCGTGACCCTGATGGAGGATGGAGCAATGTATTCAGCACCTTCTCTGACCCCCAGTTCAGTTTTTATGAAGAGGTGAATGACCCTGCATCTCCTCTCTTTTCTGTCTTCGGGACTGTAAACGGTCCTGATATAAACCCACTTCCCACACAGCCTGACCTGTTCTCTTATGTCTCCTGGGGCAGTGCATATAGCAATGCATGGAACTTCTCTGTCAGCGGCTCAGGTATGGACAGCGCGGTCTGTTACTTCTGGGGCTATCCTGAGGCGAGTGCCATAGTTCTTGAACCAGGAGAGAGTTATACAGTGAGTGAATCATTGGGGACGGTCTCATTCAGTGAGATTGAGAGTGTTTCCACCTATACAGGCAGGCTTCTCTATGTGAAGGATGTGGAAAGAGGGGAGGATGGTGAGGTTATAAGTACGGGTAATCTCTATATCAGGAACCTGGAGACAGGTGAAGAGACGCAACTGACTGATTATGAAGGACTGGAAGCGATACTGAACCCTGCATTTACAGGTAGCGGAGACGAGGTGGTGTTCACGGCAAAGTCTGGTGTGGACTATTTCAGGATATTCAAGATAAGCACTGAGTATGTACACACCGATGTGGATGTTAATTGTTCTGATATACTGGAGGAGTTTGAGGATACTGACCTGAAGTATGCGGCACTCTCTCCTGACGGAAACAGCCTTGTCTACACAAAAGAAAAGGATGCAACCACCACCCAACTGTGGGTGAAGGATATGCTGGACCCGGACTTTATACAGGAGAGACTTCTGATTAACCAGAATAACCTGAAAATCAAACACCCTGTATTTATGGATAATGAGTCACTGGTCTATATCGGGATAGTCAATGGAATACAGGATATCTATATCTTGGAGGTGGACGGTTTTTCTCTACCTGCAAGACTTACACATAACATCAGTCCCTCACCGCGTTACGGAAGGCTGCAAACATCATCACGGGCTGATGAGTCTCATCAGAATATGGTGATATACTCAAAGAGCGTATATATCCAGCATGACTATATATGGAGTGACTGGGATGTGGAACTCGGGGTTATCAGCGGATTTTCTTTTACGGTTTATCCCGTTACAGATACCACTGAGATAGAGGAGTTTGCTCCAGCCTTTTTCGGTTCATCCCTGACGATACCACCGCCGGAGAGAAGCGGGCTGCTCGTTTATAGCGCCAATATCACCGACCCCTCTGACCCGGATGAACAGAATATCTGGCAGACAGGTTATGACATAAACGGAGTTAGTAATGCCACTCAAAGGATGAAGAACAGGTCTTCTCCAGTGGACCTGCCGGTCTGGGGACCTGTGCCGCAGGATGTTCTGCCGACGCCTGTGCCAATAGGAGATACCCGCCTGATATACATTGACGAAAACGGCAGGGTCGTCAGCCAGGACTTCAATGAGGATGGCTCTCTTTTAGACCCTTATGTCTTAACAGATGCAACAAATCAGGGAGAAAATCCTTCTATATCAGACAACGGGGGTTGTGTTGTACACAACATAAAATCACCCAGGAGTGTATGCTGTATGTCTTATAAAGGTAATGACCTGAAGGAACTGGTGGAAGATGCCCAGCAGCCTGACGTAAGTGCAGATGGAAGATGGGCTATATACGTGAGAGACGGGGGGTTGTATGCAAAGTTGTGCACATCAGATAGTTCTGACCCGGAGGTCCCACTACTTACGGGGATAAATCCCCTGACAGGTGCTGACTATTGGGTTGTGGACCCGTCCTTCTCACCGGATATGAACCGGATAGTATTTCGCGGCGGACCGGCCGGCACCAACGGGGACATCTACACACTGGGTGTATTCTTCAGCGAAAACGGTATGGAGATACATACAGGGATGCTTCAGAGGGTGACTGATGACGTTGACTATGATGACAAACAACCGAGTTTTTCGCCTGACGGCAGTAAGATTATCTTTGTCAGCGACAGGGATGACGTACCATACGCTATATATACAATGAGCAGTAACGGCTCAAACATAAGAAGACTGCGGGCAGGTGGTCAGGCAGATACACAGGATGTCTGTTATCCTGTCTATACCCCGATGAATGATGGCAGTTATGCGTGGACTGCAACATCGGGTAGCGAAAGGCATATATACCGTTCGGATACAGGGGATACAGGGATAGTGGTGAAGGGAGATAGTGAAAAGTTTGCTTGGGGGATACGAAGGGAGGAAGGTTCTATCATAGGTATCAGGCGCAACCTTCCTGAGAGAATAGCAAAGAATACCACATTTACCTATAGCATAGTGATTGATGTGGATGAGGAGAAGAAGCCGAACTCATATCTTCTGGAGGAGGTTCTGCCTGTGGAGAGCAGTGTGGGTGCAGGTGACGGATGGCAGGTTACCGGTATACTCGTGGATGGCACCGATGCAGAATACGATATAATAGAAGGAATAGATGAAGACGGAAATCCAGTGCAAAAGATACAGATGGTCTTCTGGACCAGTATGAATGGTGGAGTGGCAGACCACTTTGTCAAGATATCAGTGCTGGTAGGTGCAAACTGCAGCGGGATAAAGTCACCGGAAGGGGTGATACGATACAGGATTGACGGATACGAAAGAGAGACAGATATAAGGGGTAGTGGTGCGGTAAAAATAGCGAATTCCTATATGCCTATAGATATATACAACAGGAAGGGTGAGATAGAGACATTAGAACTGCTCTATGCGATAGACTGCTGGGCGGAAAATATCCAGATTGAAGGTGTCATATCTTCTCTCTGGCCTGTAGATACCAACAACTGGGACTTTATTATACTGAAGGTTATAGATATATGGGTAACCGGAACTGGAGGCTATCAGTATGATGGCGGCACGCCGGCAGATGAGATGTACTGGTCTCCCGGTGTCTGGAGTGATTGAAATGATTAAATCCC
>CAYORP010000210.1:0-3325 GCA_964406415.1 uncultured bacterium | reverse complement strand
CTGAACTTTCCAGATTCTGTCCGTAAAGAATTCCCTTTTCTTTCATTTTATTTTTCTTTCGTTCATCTGTTTCACTATCTCGCTGTATTTTTTATGAATCAGCATCCTGTCAAATTCCCAAAATTCCTCAAGCATATCATCTCTTTCTTTTCTGCTGAAATAATCCATACAAGGAAGAAAAAAATGCTTGTCTTCTTTTTCTATATGTCTGGAATACAGTTCTGTCAAAGCCTTCAGACAGTTTAACACCTCTCTTTTTGCTTTTATATCCTTTTTTTCATACCTGTCTGCAGATTCCATGAGTTCGCTCAAAAGTTTTCTCCCGTATTTGTGTTCTTCAATGAGCTGGCTCATTATCTCAAAGTGTTCTTTTGAAATCTCTTTCTTGCTGAGTTCTCTGAAAAGGATATTTTCTTCTTTTCCGTGATGACATTGGTCCACATATGTCTTGATAAAATCAGCTGCTTGTGTAATGAAAAAAGTATCTAAATCCAGGTTTGTCTCCAAATTTTCCTCCTCCTTTTTGAACAGGACTATCATAGCGTCTATGGTCCTATGCTCTTTCATTAAGGGGCCAGCAGGCATAATCTTACTCTCAGATTTTTTTATATCCATGATTTTCCGCCTTTAGGTTGTTGTTTTTGTTTTCTGACAGTTTCCCTTTATTTCTCAGGCGTGGAAACTTCCTTTAAGACTTCACAAGAAGCGAGGTCTGCGGCATTACCCATGTGACATCTTTTGTCATCAGTTCTTTTGCGTACATAATACACCTCCATTTTTTATCTCCCGATTTCAGTGATTCTGCTTTAGTCTTTCTTGTCCTGGCCATCTTCGTCCCTCATCTTTTTGCGGGAAAATAGATTTTTCTCTTAATCTTTCGATGTTAAGAGACTGATCAAATTCAGTAGTGATTTATCATCAAACGGTTTCTCTAAAAAACCCTTCGCACCCGATTCCATTGCACGTTCCCTGTCGTCTGCCTGTGCATGAGCAGTAATGAAAATAACCTGTAGCCTTGATTTTAGAGTATTCAACTTTTTCTGGAGTTGGAATCCATCCATGCCGGGCATACGAACATCCAGAACCAGAATACCTTGTGTATCAGGAGCAACAGAATCAAGAAAACTTTCAGCTGAATTAAATGTCTCGGCAACATATCCGGCAGATTTCATAAGACGGTTGAGTGCTTTGCAGACCGATTCCTCATCATCAACAATGTAAATTCTTGGTTTATTATCCATATTCAGAATATGATAATACCGGATGTAGAAAATAGTGTAAATTGTACTTTAGTCCAATATGTCTGGATGAGATTTTTTTTGCCTGCAGCCAACTGTAACCTTTGAATACCAGTATACAAAGAGCAATCTTTCATTTTTCTTATTGAAGCGATTGTGCTACCTTCAAACCCCAGTTTTCAGCATCTTTCATTGCAGGTTCAACCTCTCCGTCAATTTTAAGACTTTCAGTAACAATCTTTGCCCCACATCTTTCAAGTTGTTTTTCCAGATAATCTACTGCCTTACAAAATTCATCTTCGCCGTACATACTGTTGTCTCCTGGTCCAAATACCGCTGCATTTTTCCCTTTTAGAGAGATGCTGCCCATTCTATCGTAAAAATCCCGGAAGTCCTCCTGCAGCATTTCAATCCTGCTTTCTCCTCCAACACCCCAACTGGAACTACCAAACACAATCAAATCGTAATCTTTAAGTTCATTTACATCTGTTTCAGTTACATTCTTCAGTGTAACTTCCACACCACCTTTTTTAAGCCCTTCAATCACAGATTTGGATAGTGTCTCTGTGTTTCCTGTGGTTGAACCATAAACCAGAATTGCCTTTGCCATTTTTACCCCTCCTTTTTTAACCTCTGCAACCTGTTTGCTTTCATAGGATTTTTTGCTCCAGTTTCTCAACGATTGCATCCATCTCTTTTTTTGCTCTTGTCCCTTTTATATCATCACATCAAAAGATAAAAACGGGCGTGTACATATATGGTTCTGACCGGACGTAAACAGACGGATGCAGCAGACAAATTACGCCTTAATCCCCGAGTAGCATGGAAAGTTCCGCTACATGCTCTTCCTCGTCAAGTATGATGTGGCGCATTTCATGCTCAAGTCTCTCAAAGGTATAGGGCAGGTTTTCTTTATTGTCGATTATAAACGTATAAATCTCTTTATAAATACCGATGGCATCTTTTTCATCCTTCAAATTTACCTGAAGGATTTCGTTGATGTTTCCCGCTCTGTGTGTCTCTGCCAGATCCATGCATGGTTCTCCGCCAAGGTAATTGCCTATCATTTCGCGGAATTTAGTTTCATGGCTTTCTTCATCAGAAGCAATTTCCTTGAGCCGTTCAATTATCTTTTCGGCTCCCTGTCCTTTTACCAGTTCCGCATGCGCCAGGTATTGTATTCTTGCTGCATGCTCTAATGCGAGTGCTCCATTCATCTTTTTTACCAATTCTTCTTTTATAGCCATTGTCGTTCCTCCCCGGCGGCGAATTTGTGTAAGCCGCCTTTTTTATAAAGAATACCCGGAGGGCTGAATAGTGTAAATTGTACTTTAGTCCAATATGGTGGGACATAACTTAAAAGGATTCCGCTCGGGAAAAGCGGTATCTGCACGATTTTTCTACTCCCGGCACTTGAAGATTTGCTTAGCACGTTCTTACATCAGCGGTAAAATAATGGAAAGGAATTATTATCTTACTGAATATTTAAATTTGACAGTAGTTACGGGTTAGGCAATAGTCAGAGAATATAACAGAAAGGGGTGAACCATGGCCAAAGATCCTATTTGTGGTATGGAAGTAGACGAAAAAACCGGCATAAAATTAGAAAAAGACGGCAAGGTTTATTACTTTTGTAGCGAAGGAGACAAAAATAAATTTCTTGCTCAAGGGCAGGCAAAAATGCCTTCTATGAAACATGATATGCATACCGGACCTGCAGGACATATGGCAGCAGGAGGCCATGCTTCTCATCATGCCCATATGGTTACTGATTTCAGGAAACGATTTTGGATTTCTCTGGTACTTACTCTTCCCATCCTACTTCTTTCACCGATGATTCAGAGGTTTCTGGGTTTTAAAGAGGCAATCAGATTTACGGGCGATCTCCAAATTTTATTTGGCTTGTCTTCCATAGTATTTTTTTACGGCGGCTGGCCTTTTCTTAAAGGATTTTTTGATGAAGTGAAAAATAAACAGCCCGGCATGATGACCCTGATAGCAATAGCTATCGCGGTCGCCTATCTATACAGTTCCGCGGTGGTATTCGGTCTTGCAGGAAAGATATTTTTCTGGGAACTGGTGACTTT
>CAYORP010000209.1:0-7009 GCA_964406415.1 uncultured bacterium | reverse complement strand
TTAAAAACCTCAGGTTTGAGAAAGCAAGGGGGACAAAAAACCGTATCTTTATGCTTGAAGGCCTAAGTAAACGTTTTCCATTGAGGGATGAGATGTCTCTTATTACTTACGGGGAAGGCAATGTACTGGACAATCTAAAGAAAACCCTTCGTATTAAAAAAATACCCTATCACATAGAAGGCTATGATATTTCCAATGCATCCGGTGTAAATCCCACGGCAAGTAAGGTTTCTTTTAAAGGGGGAATAAGAGATACTGACAACTACAGGAAATTCAGGATAAGGTATAAAGAAGGTATAAATGACTATAAAATGATTGAAGAAGTTTTAACAAGAAGGTTTGACTCAGAGGAAGAAAGAAAGGAATTGCCAGACCTGATTCTGGTTGACGGTGGAAAGGGACAGTTAAATACTGCGTTAAAAACCCTTAAAATGTTTAACATTGACGTACCTGTTGTATCACTGGCAAAAAGGAATGAGGATATATATATATCAGGGGAGAAGCGGTTCTTAAGACTGAAAAGTGATTCCCCAGAACTGCATCTTTTACAGGCAATAAGGAATGAAGCACACAGGTTTGCAATTTCATATCACAGGAACCTGAGAAAAAAAAATATCCGATAGTAATGTTATAAAAATGACTAAGTTTATTGACTCGGCAAAGGTCTGGATAAAGGCTGGTGATGGAGGTAATGGCTGCGTTGCCTTCAGAAGGGAAAAGTTTGTTCCGAAAGGTGGACCTTCCGGAGGAAATGGAGGGAGTGGTGGAAATATTGTTTTTGTGGCAAGCAAGGATATCCATACGCTTATTGATTTCCAATACCGTCAGCATTTCCATGCGGAAAGTGGTGCCAACGGTCAGGGGAGTAATAAAGAAGGACGTTCAGGAAAAGACCTTGTAATCCCGGTACCTTTAGGAACAATTATAGCAGAGATAAAAGGCGGCAGGGAAATCTTTTTATCAGACCTCTCAGAAGAAAATGCCTGTTTTGTGGCAGCAAAAGGAGGAAAAGGCGGAAGAGGGAATGTACATTTCAAGTCTTCTACCAACCGGGCGCCAAGAACAGTAACCAGTGGGAGTGAGGGAGAAGAGAGATATATAAAACTTGAATTGAAATTGCTTGCTGATGCCGGCATAATTGGCTGGCCTAACAGTGGTAAGTCAACATTGATATCAAGGGTTTCTGCAGCGAAACCAAAGACGGCGAACTACCCTTTTACAACGCTTGTTCCGGTTCTCGGAGTGGTTAACCTAAGTGATATGAGAAGTTTTGTCATATCTGACATGCCAGGAATTATAGAAAGGGCATCCGAAGGAAAAGGATTGGGCTATCAATTTCTTAAACATATAGAACGCACAAAAATATTGATTCATCTGGTTGACATATCCCAGCCCGACCCTCTGAAAAGATACTACGACATCCGAAAGGAACTGGAGAAGTACGGCAGAAATCTGCAAAACAGAACAGAAATTATCGTTGGTAATAAAATAGATATCCCCTCATCCATTGAGAACATTAAAATTTTTGAAAAAGAGTTTGATGAGGTATATTTTATATCGGCACTGACTGGAAAAGGAATCAAATCTCTTATGGAGGTTACCTGGGAAAAAATTCATAAAGAGTAAATTTCTCGCTCATCCGTTTATCAGAAAGTCAACCGCAGTTGTAAAAATAAGGAGAATCTAAGTGAAAACTGAAATAGCCCAGATGAAAGATAGATATTTGATGCTGAATGAGCAATGGAGTAAAATGAAAGAAAATTTTGGGATTGCCGAACAGCGAAAAGAATTTGAGGTTCTTGAGAAAGAGCGCGAGAAAAAGGGTTTCTGGAACGCCCGGGATGACCAGAAAAAAATGGACAGGTGGAATACCTTAAATGAAAGGGTTAGCGATGCGGATGCCGTAGACAAAAAGATTGAAAATCTTAATACTATAATAGAACTGCTTTCATCTGAAGATGATGAGGAAATGGAGATAGAAGGCAGAAAAATTATTGAGGAGATAGAACAGAGGATAAAAGATATCAGGATGAAACTTATGTGGACATCGGAAGAAGACAGCAAAAATGCAATTATGGAATTGCATTCCGGGGCTGGTGGAACCGAAGCCTGTGACTGGACAAGCATGCTGTGGAGACTTTACAGTAAGTGGGCAGATACAAAAGGGTTTAAAGTTCAGGTTGTTGACCTGCTTCCCGGTGAAGAAGCGGGAATTAAAAGAGTTACTGCCATTATATCAGGACAGTATGCCTACGGATACCTCAAGGGAGAAAACGGGGTTCACCGTCTCGTAAGAATCTCTCCTTTTGATTCAAACAAACGCAGACACACCAGTTTTGCTGCTATAAGCGTTATACCTGAAGCGCCAAAAGACATAAACATTGAAATAGAAGAGGAAGATATAGAGATGGATACTTACAGGTCGGGTGGGGCAGGGGGGCAGAACGTTAACAAGGTTTCAACGGCGGTGAGAATCAAACACCTGCCTACCGGCATAGTGGTTCAGTGTCAGGTTGAACGTTCGCAGTTCAAGAATAGAGAACTTGCGATGAAACTCCTGAAAAGCCGTCTATATCAGAAGGAGATTGAAGAAAGAGAAAAGGTGGAAGCCGAGAGAAGGGGAAAACAGAAGAAGATAGAGTGGGGCAGTCAGATAAGGTCTTATGTCTTTTTTCCCTATACTATGGTTAAAGACCACAGAACAGGATTTGAAACCGGAAATGTTGAGGCGGTGATGAATGGGGAAATAGACGGCTTTCTTGAATCAGAACTTGAATATCTCGCGAAAGGGTAGGACAACACCATGCTTTCTTACCCGCTTGTCATTGCGAGCGGAACGAAGCAATCTCAAGGTAATTAAGAGGCAAATGAAAATACTTATCAGTGCGGGTCCAACCCGGGAGTATCTTGACCCCGTGCGTTTTATCAGCAATCCATCCACTGGAAAAATGGGGTATCTCATAGCGGAAAAATCTCTTAAAAAAGGGCATACTGTTATTCTTGTAAGCGGGCCAACTCATCTCAGACATCCTGCAAAAGTTAAATTTATCAGTACTGAAACTGCAGAAGAGATGAAGATATCTATTCTGAAAAATTTCAAAAGTGTTGACGCTCTTATTATGTGTGCCGCAGTCAGCGACTGGAGGCCAGCAAGAAAATCCCCCGGCAAGATAAAGCAGAAAAAAACATGGAAACTGAATCTTGTGCCAAATCCAGACATTTTGAAAGAGGTCAGTAAAATTAAAATGCATAACCAGATAGTTATAGGATTTGCGTTGGAGACCTCTGATATTGTAAAAAATGCAGTGGGGAAGATGAAAGAAAAAAATCTGGATTTAATCGTAGCAGATACCCCCGAGTTCTTCGGTGACGGGGCTAAAAAATCAAAGGTTTACTTCATATACAGAGACGGCAGTACAGAAGAATTTAAAGAAATGACAAAGAGTAGACTTGCTCAAAAGATTGTTACCCTTCTGGAGAAAATTCAGTTCAATGAAAATAAAACTTTCTCGTGATGAGATACGTTATAATCTCAGTGGTCCGGTGGCAACAGTTCGCACGCCTTTTATGAAAAACGGAGAGGTTGACTACAATGGACTGCGGAGATACATTGATTTTATTATTGAAAATGGCAGTAAAACCGTTATTCTGACTCACGGCGACAGTCTCTATTCCATTCTGACTTCCAGAGAGATTGCCGAGATTACCAGTGTTGTAGTTTCACATGTCGGGAGCCGGGCTATGGTCTGTGCTGCAACAGGAATATGGAGTACTCCGGAAACCATAGAATTTGCACAATACTGCAATGACACAGGAGTGGATATATTGATGGTTCTTCCACCGGACTGGTCTATGTCTCTTTCCGTTGATACAATTGTTCAGTATTACCGGGCTGCAGCGGATATCATTCCAGTTATGATGGTAACCAATATTTTCATACCAAGGGGCGTAAAATGGGGGCTCAAAGTTGTTTCCGCAGTACGTGACCGTGTTCCCAACGTTGCTGCGGTAAAAGATGATTTTTGCAATGGATTCGGACGCAGACTGTCAATGCTTGTCTATGATTCATGGGCAGTACTCTCTGGAGGCCAGAAGCAAAATCATCTGAACGCATATCACTATGGCTGCGACGGTTACATATCAACATTTCTTACATTTAAGCCAGAAATAGCTCACCAATACTGGGACGCAATCAAGCATGAGGATTTCAAGGCCGCGGTAGGTATTATTCATAAATTTGATAATCCATTTTTTGATTATATTCGGTCACTGGAAGGTGGTTTTGACGCGGGACTGCACGGTGTATATGAACTTTTTGGTATCTATAAACGCTGGCGACGGTTGCCCTATCATTCACTTACAGATTCCCAGATGGTAGAACTTGAACATGTATGTCGTACAATTGGAATACTTTGATTAACAGGGATTACAACATAAAAATGGAAGAGAAAAGAAAGCAGATTTGGGGAGAGGGTGCGGAAAAACATAGGAGAAAAAATGACTGCTTTGCATGGAATACTGGAGAGGTTTTCACTTAAAGGGAAGGTTGCACTTGTTACCGGAGGAGCGGGATTATACGGTAGATGTATCGCTGAGGGGCTTGCAGAAGCAGGGGCTGTAGTATATCTTGCTTCCCGTAACCTTGAGAACTGCAGGAAGGTGGCTGACGAGTTACGGCAGAAAGGATATAAAACTTTCGGCGAGAAATTGGACCAGACTGCAACCGATAGTATTATAAGACTGAAAGAAAAAATTCTTGCAGAACAGTCAAAGATTGATATTCTGGTCAATAATGCAGTGTTAAGACCTATGAAGTCATCCGAAGCACCCATAGAAGATTTTGAACTTTCAATGAAGGTTAATGCAACCGGCGTTGTTAACATCACAAGAATCTTTTCGGAAGAGATGAAAAAGAGAAAGGCCGGTGTAATAATCAATATCTCCTCAATATATGGTGTTCTGGGAACAGACCTTTCTCTCTATGAGGGAACGGATATGAATGGAGGAGGACCTGATTACTACTTTCACAAGGCAGGTATTATCAATCTTACGAGATACTATGCTGCTCTTTTGGGACCCTATAAAATAAGGGTCAATTGTATCTCTCCGGGCGGTCTTCTTAACGAAGAAAAACCGCAGAATCCCAGGTTTATTGAACGGTATAACAAAAAAACGTTTCTGGGCAGGCTGGCAAATCGCGAGGATATAAAAGGGCCGGTTGTTTTTCTTGCATCAGATGCGAGTTCTTACATAACAGGAGCCAACATTATGATGGATGGGGGATTGTCTGCAAAGTGAAAAGGATACTTGTTGTAGGAGCAGGGGGAATTGGGAGAAAACATATAGACGGGTTTTTAAGAACCAACTGTTTTTCAGTATCTCTTTGCGATGTGGATAGCAGAAAGGTAGAAGACACAAGGAAAGAATATCCTGTTGAAGAGGTTTTCAAAGATTTTTATAGGATTGACCTGAGTAATTTTGATGCGGTTCTTATATCTACACCGGCAAACCATCATATTTCTATGGCTTTAAGATGTGCCGAGCAGAACATCCCATTTCTGGTGGAAAAGCCGCTTTCTGCCAGTATGGATAAGGTGGACGACCTGTTAGATACTGTTAAAAAAAATGGTGTGAGATGTGCCGTGGGATTTACCCGCCGGAGCATCCCCTCGCATATCAGGTTCAAGGAACTATTGCTGGAGAAAAACATTATTCCCAGAATGGCATCTATAGTAAGCGGTGGAGATTACAGAAAATACAGGCCTGACTACAGAGAAATTTATTTTGCCAAAAGGTCCATGGGTGGTGGCTGTATACTTGATTCTGTTTCCCATATGGTTGACCTTGCACAGTGGTATCTTGGGAATCCGCTGGAAGGGTACTGTATGTATGATAATCTTGTATTTGGGAATAGCATAGAGACAGAGGATTGTGCAATAATAAGTGCGAGATTTGGAGATAGTCTGGTAAGTATATCAAACAATGTTTTTCAGAAGCCATATACTCTTTTTATTGAGTTTGTTGGAGAAAATGGGAATCTCAGATATATGATGGATAGCAGGACTGTTTCTATAATTACATTCAGTAATGATGATACTGGAAACTGGGAGGAACTGGCATCATTTAAAAATGAGATACCTGATTTTTACCTTAATCAGGCAAAAATTTTTTTGAATTTACTAGAAGGTAATAAAAATACGATGACAACCCTTGAAGAATCTGCCGTTAATCTAAAGTTCCTGTTAGAGATGAAGAAAAAAAATCAAGAGAGATAACATTAAAGGTCAGATAAGTCTGGCATGTAAGATAAACTGTAAAGGAGTAAAAATGGAAGAAAAATTCTATGGAGTATATGCGGCACTACTTACCCCTTTTAACGAAAAGGGGCTTGTATGTAAAAGACGTCTGAGAAAACTTGTCAGGTTTCTCATAGCAAAAAAGATAGATGGACTTTATATCTGTGGAGGTACAGGAGAAGGATTATCAATGAATGTTGATGAAAGAAAACTGGTGGCTGAAACAGTCAGGGAAGAGGCAGGAGATAAGGTGCGCCTGATAGCCCACGTAGGTGGGAGTCTGAATACAAAAAATGCAGTGGAACTCGCCAAACATGCAGAAAAGATGAAACTGGATGCTGTCTCTTCAATTGCCCCTATCTATTATAAAATCAGTTCTGACGAAATCTTCAACTATTATAGGACGATAGCAGAAAGCACATCCCTTCCATTCCTGATTTACTATATACCTGCAACAACTGGTGTCACACTCTCAAATGCAGATATACTTAAATTTCTCAGTCTAAAAAACATTATCGGGCTGAAATATACAAATCCTGATATGTACATTTTGCAGGACTTACTCCTTAAAGCAAAAGGAAGGTGGATTGCGTTTTCAGGACCTGACGAAATGTTCTTACCTGCGCTGACAATGGGAGTTGTAGGTTCTATCGGTTCCACCCAGAACGTTCTTCCAGAAATTTTCAAGGGTATATATAAAAACTTTATCGCGG